>JBAWAI010000366.1:0-6754 GCA_049589215.1 Terriglobales bacterium
TTCTGGTTCCGATTGTGATCGTCTTACTCATCGCTGCGGGGGTGGGAGTTTGGTATTGGCGTTCGAAAGCTGGCGCGCCTCAGATTGAATCGATTGCGGTGATCCCGTTTACTTATGCGGGTGGAAATGCTGACGGCGATCTGCTTAGCGACGGTCTGACTGAATCGTTGATTTCGAGCCTTGCGCACGTGCCGCAGTTGAAGGTGAAGTCGCGAAATTCAGTTTTCCGCTACAAAGGGAAAGATGTGGATGTGCAGAAGGTGGGCAAGGAATTGACGGTGGATGCACTGCTGACTGGCCGCGTGGTGCAGCATGGAGACATGGTGCAGGTGAGCGCCGACCTGACGAATGTGCGAGACAACACTGAAATCTGGGGCGAGCAATACGAGCGCAAGGCGAGCGACATCATCGCGCTCCAGCAGCAGATTGCGGGCGACCTTGTGGGCAAGCTGCGCTCGACTATGACGGGCGCGGAGAAACAGCAGGTCACCAAGCAAGGCACGCAAAATCCCGAGGCCTACCGGCTTTACGTCAAGGGCCGCTACTCGTGGAACAAGCGGACGATACCCGACCTGAATGCGGCGATTTCCTATTTCAATCAGGCGATTGATAAGGACCCGAATTACGCGCTGGCTTATGTGGGACTGGCGGACGTCTACGTGGTGATAGGGTCGTTTGGCGGCGATGCGAACGAGTTCGAAGCCAAGGGGAAGGCGGCGGCGGAAAAGGCTCTGGAACTCGATCCCACACTCGCCCGAGCACATGCTGATCTTGGCATCGTCAAGATGCAACATGATTGGGATTTTGCCGGCGGTGAGGCCGAGTTCCGCAGGGCGTTCGAACTCGACCCGAGCGATGCCACTGCCCACCAGTGGTTCTCGCAGTGCATCTCCTACGTGGGGGGCCGGGCGCACGAGTCAATTGAAGAAGGCAATCTGGCTCGCCAGCTTGATCCGCTCTCGCCCATCATCGCCTTCGCGCAGGCGGAGGCTTACACCGAAGATCGCGAATTTGATAAAGCGATCGAGATGATGAAGAAAGCCGAAGCGGAAAATCCATCGTTCGGCGTAGCACATTTCTTTTTGAGCTTCCCCTATTGGGGCGAGCACAAATATCAGCAGGTTATTGAGGAATATCAGGCCAACGCCCAAAACTCGGGCGAAAGGACTGATGCAGAGTACGCCGCCGCGCTGGATTCCGGCTTTCGATCGGGCGGATGGCCGAGCGCGGCGCACAAGGGCATCGAGGTTCTAACCGCGCAATACAAAGCGAAGACCAATTACCTAGCACCTTACGCAATCGCAGAGTTGTATGGCGATATCGGCGACAAGGATCACGCCTTCGAGTGGCTCAACATCGCCTATCAGGACCGCAGCATCCTGCTCATCGGCCTGCCCACCGACTTCACGTTCGACTCGCTGCGCTCGGATCCACGATATGCGGAGCTGGTGCGGAAGATCGGGCTGCCGCAGTAGGGGAGAAGTTCCGGTTTCCGATCAGCGCGAGCTGCGTGGTCAGGCCTGATGACTAACGCGGAGCCGTCTTACGGTTCCAAGCCGACGCGTTGAAGCAAATCATGGAAGCGGGGGTCGCCGCGAAGTGGGTCAAATGCGGGATCTACCTTCAAGGTTGTGAGCGCGTTCGAGCGTTGTGAATAACCTTTCTCCAGCCAGGCGAGGGCTTGCTCCTTGTCTCCCATTCCTGCGAAGGCGTGAGCCATGGCAGTGGGATCAGCTGGCGTTATCTTATCGATTTCCTGCAACTTGTGAATCGCCTCGCGTGCCTCGGTCAATTGTCGGGCGCGGCCGTGAATATAGGCCTGCCACGACCAATAGGCCGCGTCTGAGATGGTTGGCCGCAGCTTTTCGTTATCGGCCAGGGCCTCGGCGAACATGCCTTTCTCGACATATGCGCCCTGGATGAGATGGGCGCGCAGAAACCCAGGGTCCATATCCTCTACAGAACGCCATTTCTCGATGGCGGCATCATAGCTGCGGGAGAAGTAGAGGATGGCGCCGTTATCGGCGGCGATAATTAACGAGAGCGGATCGAGTTGATGGGCGCGTTCGCTTTGCTCGAGCGCCTCATCGAAGCGTCCGCGCCACATCAGATGCTCCGCATACCAGTGATGGGCGGTAGCATCGTTCGGATTCAATTCGATCGCCCGCCGGAATTCCTTTTCCGCTGTGTGCCAATCCCAGTCATAGTTTTGAACCACCAGGGCCAGCGCGGTGTGCGCTTCCGACGAACTCTCATCAAGCTCAAGTGCTTTCAACGCGGCGGCGCGCGCCTTCGGCATGAATTCGGGGGCAGATTGATTGCTGTAGGCGGAGAGGATTGCGTAGCCCTTGGCCAGTCCTGCATAGGCGCGCGCGTAAGAGGGATCTTTTGCGATGGCCTGCTGGAAATATTGAACGGCCACCTGTAAGTCGGCCGGCGTTCTCTTGTTGAAGAAGTAGAGCCCCTTCAAATAGAGGTCGTAGCTTTCGAAACTCTGCGGCCGCACTGCCGATTGGCTTACACCTTCGTTGCGGCCGTCCAACGTGAGCTGAATCTCTTTGGCAATCTCCTGGGCGACCTCGCCTTCGAGGGGAAGGAGATCGTTCAATTCGCGGTCGTACTGGCGGGCCCAGACGTGGGTCTGATCTTTGACCTGAATGAGCTGTGCAGTGATGCGCACGCGCTCGGAATCGCGCCGGACGCTTCCTTCGAGTACATATTGCACATGCAACTCGCGTCCGATCTGATCGAGGGGCGCATGGGTGTCTTTGTAGTGCATGACCGAGGTGCGCGCAATGACTCCAAGGCGCTGGGGATTGAGGTTGCCTAATTGTGTAAGCATCTCTTCGGTCAGGCCATCGCTGACGTACTCCTGCGCCGGGTCTCCGGTCAGATTCTGGAATGGAAGGACGGCAAGCATGATTCTGGCCGGCGGCTCTGCCGATCCGTTTTGCGAACGCCAAGCCCGGATCGTGAATGCCGCGACCAGGATGAGCGCAGCCGCGGCGAGAGCGATGGTGGCTGATCGCCAGCCGCGCGAATTTTGCTGGTGCGATGGCGATTGAGTCTCGCGGTCATCGGTGGGAGCGGTTTCAGTGGAAGCGACGATGGGCTGATCTGGCTCGGGTCTGCGGGCTGCTGTTTCTATAGGCGCCGCTTCTGTGACGGTGGCCTCTGTTACTGGAAGAAGAAACCGATAGCCCTGGCCTTGCATGGTGAGGATGTAACGCCGGTCGGCGGTCTCGTCCAACGCTTTTCGCACCATGAAAATCGTTTGGGTCAGGTTCGACTCTTCCACGAAACTGCCCGGCCAGATCGTCTCCATCAGTTCGTCTTTGGTGACCGTCTTTCCCGCGTTTTGAACCAGCAGGAGCAGGGCATCGAAGGCCTTCCGAGTCAAGGGCACAGCCTCCTCGCCCTTCTTCAGCACCCGGCTCCGGGCGTCAAGGGTGAATTCGCTGAACCGGTATAAGTTATTGGTAAGAATGGACATTACGCGGTTCTCGGGCGATTTGAGAACATTTGAACTGCGGTTTTAGGACATTTGAAGGACATGTGAAGTAGCGTCTGCCGCTGAGGGATGGTGGAACGGCGCAGGCCAAAAACCAAGCGGAAGTTTATCACGATTGTCAGCTACCGACCGCCGGTTCTGGGCCGAGAAGACGTCAGGAGCCACCGCCTCCTTGTTACCGTGCTTGCTTTCCCCGCCAACAAAAAATCGTCGAGGAGATTCTTATGTCGCGCAAAACCGCATGTTTCGTTCTTCTGGTTCTCACCTGCTGGGCGCTGTTCGTCGTCCAGGCATCAGCACAGCACTTTCAGCAAGTCGCAGGCAGCCTCACCAGCGTTTCGGCCGGCCGAAATGAAGTATTTGGAGTCGATAGCCACAGCGTGGCGTGGCGATTCAATCCGAAAACGAGCGCGTTCACGAAAGTTAAGAAGGCGTCGCTGGTCGAGGTAGCAGTGGGCGGCGGCACTGCCTCACAGCTCGACGAGGTCTGGGGATTGAACGCCAAGACCGAAGTTTTCAGGTTCGACTACACCTCCAAGACCTTCGTTCAAATCACGGGCGAACTCATACAAATCGCGGTTGGTCCTGGCAGCCAGGACAACTGCCATCCTTATGAAGTCTGGGGTATCAACCCCAATGACAACATTTTCCGGTACAACTATTGCACAGCTGCGTTCGACGAAATCAGTGGCTCTCTGAGCCATGTCGCCACCAGTGACGGCGATGTCTGGGGGATCAGCAGCTCAGGCACGATCTCCCACTTCAACTTTGCCAAGGGGTTTTTCGTAGGGGTTAGCGGCATCCTGTCACAGATCGCCGTGGGCGTGAATGATATGTGGGGGGTTAACAGCTCGAATAGCGTGTTTCGCTACGATCCCTTCACCGCCGAGTTCAACGCGATCGTGAGCAGTATCTCTCAAGTCTCGGCCGGCGGCGATGGCGTTTGGGTCATCGACACGTCCACCCATATCTGGCGCTTTGACTCGGGCAGCGAAGCGTTTGTGAACGTTCAAGGAAATCTCAATAGTATTTCCGTCGGATCGGGAGCCGGCATCTTTGGAGTGAATTCTTCCGGGAACGTCTTCACATTCGTCCGGCCCTAGAAGATGTGGTTCCAGCGATCGGGCTGGATTTGCAAGATCGCGCAAGGCTACCCCCAGAACGCCATGTGGTTATGGCGTCTGGGGGTTCGGCTTGTGTGAATGAACAGGAGTGTAATTGCGATGGTCGACAGGTGCGCCGCTCAGGTTTCGCTGAACCCAGACCGGCCGTTGTGCGGCCCGATGCTTTATAGGTTCTCCTGGATGAAGCAGGGACTGAGGTGAATGTCGAGCTGGATCAGCGATGAATCTCCGATCACCTTAAAGCTGTGAATTTCGCCCGCCTTGATGACGAAGATGTCTCCAGCGCTGCCCTCGAAGGTCCTGCCGTTAACAGTCCATACTCCGCGGCCTTCACGGATGAACTGGATCTCGTCATAGGGATGACGGTGCGGCCCCGGCCCAGAACCGGGTTTTCCGTTGTACAGGAACAGGGAGACATTGGTGTTGCCCTGCTCAGTTCCGACAAACTCGTGTGAACTGCCGACGAAAGGCAGACTTTCCTGGCGGACGTGATACATCGTTCGTCTTCCTCCTTTGAGGGCTTCGCGTGCACTCATGCCTGCTTCAGAATTTCCTGCACTGCGCGGTGGGCCTGGTCGATGGCTGCGTCGGTTTCGGCCATGGCGGCGGAGTCGGAATTTGCGATTGCGATTCGGCCGAAAGGTTGGCGGCCGATGACCCAGGGTTGCTCGCCTTCTTTCCAGTCCGGATCCCACAGCGAGTTGGGCATGAAGGCGTAGCCGTGCGCCCAGCGGTTGACGGTGATGCCCTTGATGTCGCGGGCGGGGTCGAAGCCGGCGGGTCCGAGCATGGCGCCGAGCTGGGCGCGAATGTTGCGCTCGAAGGTGTCGAAGGGAGTGCCCATCAGCTCGGCGCGGCCAGCGCGGTTTTGCGCGCGCGCGGAGAGGCCGGGCTTGCACGGAGTGCGCAACATAAAGAGGACCATCGGCTCTTCGGGATGGCTGGGGAAGTGGTAGTCGCCGATGCTGACGGGGAAATCCAGATGCGTGAAACAGTGGAAGCTTCCGGGTGAGACGATCTGGTGCACGCCGAGTTTTTGGAAGCTCGTCCAATTTGAAATAGCGACGTGTGTGTAGACGAGCGGCGACTTGACGAGGTAGGAGAGCCCTTTGCGCTGCTTCTCCGGCAGGTCGGGGCAGATGTAGGGAATCATCACGTTGTAGCAGGCGAGAATGCAGTCCGCGGCGCGGACTGATTGCAGCTTGCCGCCGCGCTCGTAGGCAATGTCAACTTGTTTGGCGGTGTGCGCCGGGCCGACGTGGCTGATGTTGACGGCAGTGGTGTTGAGACGGATGCGCACGGGGGAGCCGGCATCGTCGAGGCGGCTGTAGTCGGCGCGCGCGGTGACGATGTCGTCCATGGTGTGGCCGGGAATGGCGCCGGGCACGAGGCTACGCACGAGGAGGCGCGCGACGGAGGCGTTGCCATCGGGGAAGTGAAAGATGTAGGGCTCGGTCTGGCGGTATTTGAGTTGCGTGGAGTCGGCGGATTTGTCTTCCAGATTGAGGCCATCGAAGCCGGCGAAAGTGATGGCGCGATAGTCGTCACCCGCCTGGTAGCAATCGAGAGCGGAGACGGCGTCGATGCCGACGGCGAAGAGATCGTTGGTGTAGGTCTGAAAGAAGGGAAGCGCGGCGGGATTGAGGCCGCAAGTCTTCGTCAGGAAATCGGAATAGCTGATTTTGCGGAGACGCTCGATCTTCTGTTGGCGCGTGAGGCCGGGGAGGTAATCTTTTTTCTCGGTATAGACGCGGATGATGTCATTGCGCACCGGTTCGGGCAGCGGCGAGTTGGCTAGGAACTCTGGCCATGGCGTGGCGCCCATGCCGGGAACGGTGCGATCTTCGCCGAAGGTGGCCTTGTCATAGAACATGGCTGTGCCGAGTTTGCTGTAGAGCGTTTGGTCGAAGTCTTTGTAGAACTCTTTTACGTTGATGCCGAGATCGACGAGCAGGCCCATGGCGACCTTGCTGTAGAGCGATGGATGCTCGATCGACATGGTGCCGCCGTGCGCGAGCAGCGTGCGATCTCCGACGCGAAACTCGTTGCGCTTGGCGTGGCCGCCGAAGTCGTCGTGGTTGTCGAGGATGAGGATGCGGGGCGGAGAAGTCTTTTGGCC
>JBAWAI010000367.1:0-19468 GCA_049589215.1 Terriglobales bacterium
CAATAAGGCCGCCATCTGAAATTCAGATCCGAAAAATTTAGTCCCCAGCCACCGGCTCCGCCACTTCTTCCGTCTGCTTCGCCGGCTTAATCCCGTGCAGGCCGTTGCCATTTGAATGCCCGTTGCCATTTGCTCCGGCAATCGCGCCCAGCGGAATGAATCCGCCCTCATTGGAAACTGCCGGTGTCTCTTTCAGCACGACTTCGCGGTAGAGCTGCGCCATGCGCGCGTCGTAGGCGGGATCGTTCTTCTTTGCGCCCCGCTCGTTCGCGCTTGCTTCCAGCTGCGTGGCCGCCAGCTTCGCGTCGCGCGCCTGCGTCTTTTCTTGGCGCGCCGTCTTTGCGATGCCCAGCTTATCGAGATCGTGCTGCACTTCGTTGGTCACGATCTCTTCACGCACCCGGAGATACTCCTGCTCTTCTTTCGCCGGCACGTTAACTTTTTTGCCGCCCGCGAAAATCTCATGACGCCCGTGCTCGTCGTACCACTTGGTGAGGGTAGCCGTCATGTGCATCTTCTCGATAATGTTCCGCCAGCCCACGCCCGTGTTGTAGGCGCAGAAGCTGATCTCGCCTTCCTGCGTCGCATACGGAATAATGCACTGCTCGGTGCGCCGGAAGTCGTAATTGAACAGATCCTGGAACCACATGCCGGCAATGAAGAGGAAGTTCCAGCGGTCATTGTTGCGGCGCTTCATCACGTCGTCGATGGTGCGGTCCGGGCCGACCTTGCCGTAGCTCTTGCCCGTGATGTTGTAGTTCTTATCGAACTTCCGCAGCAGATCGATCATCTTGAAGTGCTTCGGCGACTTGAACGGATCGTAGTTCTTCATCAAGAGAAGCGCCATTCCGAGCCCGGTAAGAAACTTGCCTCGCGCGCCGTCGTTCACCTTGGCAATGTCTTTGCCGAGTTGGTCGCCCTTGAGGAAAGCAGTAACCGGAACGGCTTCCTTCGTCTCCTTGTCGATCATGACCGCCATGCCGGTGCCGCAGTTGGGATGGCATCCGCAGGAGAGCTGGCCCCAGTCATTATTGGAGTCGCCAGCATGCAGCAGATCGGCCCAATCGCTGAACGTGGACATAAAGCTGATCGGGAACCAGTCGCGGGCAGGCTCGCCGAGGCCGGTCTGATTCTTTACGTCGTGCGCCAGGTGAGCCAGTGTGTAGCGCTGCGCCTGGCGGCGGTCGTCGGTGATGGCTTCGTCGCGTCCCGTGAAGCTGACCGGCTGATAGCTGAGGAAGCTGATCGTCTTCGGGTTGTCGAGCGCGAACTGAATGATCTTGCCGACCTGCTCGTTGTTGATGCCGTTGATGATCGTGATGACCGGCACGATCTCGCATCCCGCCTTGTGCAGGTTCTCGATCGCCTTCAACTTCACGTCGAACAGGTTGCCGACGGCGCGATGCGAATTCGCCGCGTTGCCGATACCGTCAAACTGTAGGTATGCGTAACGCATACCGGCCTCGACCGCCTGTTGGCAGAACTCGAAGCTCTTGGCGAACTCAATGCCGTTGGTCGCTGCCTGAACGCTGTTGTAACCCACCTTGCGCGCGTAGCGAACCGCATCTAGAAAGTACGGCGACAAAGTTGGCTCGCCGCCCGAGAACTGTACTGACATCTGGCGCCGCGGCTTGATCGTGATCGCGTTGTCGAGCACCGTCTTGATTTCTTCCCATGTTAGCTCGTGTACGAATCCAACCTGGTTCGCGTCCATGAAGCATGGATCGCACATCATGTTGCAGCGGTTGGTCAGGTCAACGGTCAATACCGATCCGCGGCCATACTTCACGGTCGAAGATCCATGATGATGCAATTTCTCGTCGTTGTGCGCCTTGATGTCGCGGCCAGGGAAAACTTGCTCCAGGTGATCCGAGAACTTCGGATCGATTGACATCAGATCTTCAAAGTGCCCGTGCTTGGGGCAGTCTTTCACCATCCAGATCTTGCCGTCTTTCTCGATAATCTGGGCTTTGATCTCGCCCACTTTCTCGTTCATCAGCACATCGACGGGCAGGTGCCCATCCAGAATCTGCTGCCGAATTTCCGGCACACATTTCGGGCAAAGCGAGTCCGTCGAGCGCGGCCATCCGAGCGGCGGCTTCGACTTCTCCCACGACTTCAACAGCGGCTTATCGGACCATTTCGGTGTCGGCGATGCATTGGGGCGAACACGGTTCAGGCGGTCAAAGACGGCCCATGCGCCAGCAGCGGCGACAGTTACGGCCTTCTCAACGTACTTGATCGGTTTATGCATTAGCGCTCTCTTTCCTCCACCTTGGGAGTTCATCTAGTCTCGCCAGCCCACACGGCGACTACGAAAATGCGAATTCCACGGTTGGAAACCTGGAAGCTTCGATGCGTGGAACTAGTCATCCTTATCCTATTGAATCACTGATCGGTTAGCACGTAGAAGGCAGGGAAAGGGTGAAAATGCGCCTTAAGCGGTCAAAGATGGCAGTGAATGGAGCGTAAGTTATTGAAACAACAGGGGGACGCTGTGCGCATCGACGTCGGCTGTCCCAAAATGCATAAGCGGGACAAGGCCCATTCGCCCCGGATGCTGGGCCCACTCGCCAATGAAAATTCCTGCACCTACCACTTTCGGCCCCTTGCAGTCCCTCCTGCAAAGGCAGAGTATATGCACGGTTTAAAACTGGGCTTTTGATACCTGACCTATTTTTATTCCTATATCCAACCCAGGCAGCGCCCATCAATAAGCGACCGCCAATAGAAGATCGCACGACGCTGCGCGAACCGATACAAACGCGGAATTGGGCGTAACGCTGCCTGAGGAAATTGATCTGGCCGATCATTGCAACAAGTTTCCTCTCGGCATAAGGGGAATTCAGCCATGTCGTCGAACCCCAGCGAACCACTGCGCAAAGTAGGTGATGAGAAAACGCATCTTCACCTTCTCAGGCGTCAACTCACTGAGAACACCGATTGGACCCGTGATCTCGTAGCCCACAGCCGCGATCTTCTCTGCCTCCACGATCTCGAAGGCCGACTCCTGTCCGTCAATCCGGTTCCTGCCAGGCTGCTCGGCTATTCCGTTGAAGAAATTCTCGAAGTTCCAATGCGCGATTTGGTCGACCCGAAATTCCGCGACCAGTTCGACTCCTACATGCTGCAAATCGCAAGCGCCGGCGAAGCCACCGGCACTCTCGCCGTCCTCACGCGCACAGGCCAGCGCCGGCTCTGGGAGTATCACTGCACCTTGCGGACGGAGGGCGTCGATAAGCCGGTCGTCCGCGGCATCGCCCACGACATCACCGACCGCGTCGCCGCCGAGAAAGCTCTTCACGACTCCAAGAAAAAGCTTGCCGAACACGCGTCCTCTCAGGACTTAATGCTGCGCGGTCTCCAGCTCTTTCGGACTCTTCTCGATCATTCGAACGATGCCATCGAAGTGGTCGATCCAGCTACCCTGCGTTTTCTCGACGTCAACGAGCGCTCATGCGTCGATCTCGGCTATTCGCGCTCCGAACTTCTCTCCATGACCGTCTTCGAAGTCGATCCACAACTGACCCCGGAACGGTTGGCCAAGACCAACGAATATCTGGAACTGACCGGCTCCCAAATTCTGGAGACCGTTCACCGCCGCAAGGATGGCACAACCTTCCCGGTCGAAGTCAACGTCAGGCGCGTGCAATTAGAAGACCGGAAGTACCTCGTAGCAATCTCCCGCGACATCACCCAACGCAAGCTGCGCGATGACCGCCTACAGGAATACGAAAGAGTGCTGGAGAGCCTCGACGAAATGATCCTCGTGTTCAACCGCGATCATCGCTACGTGATTGCGAACCGTTCCTACCTGCACTATCGGGGAGTTGATAAGGAGCAGGTTATCGGGCACCACATCACCGAAATTGTTGATCAGAAAACCTACGAAACGATGATTAAACCAAAACTTGACGAGTCCTTCCTCGGCCGGGTCGTCGACTACGAAATGAGCTATATCTATCCCCAGATCGGGGAAAAAGACCTCGCGGTTACTTACCTTCCGATCCAGGGTCTGGCGGGCGTCGACCGGGTGGCGGCCGTCCTGAGAGACGTCACCGACCGCAAACGCGCGGCGGCCCGGCTGGAACAAAGCGAGAAACGTTTTCGCGCGGTCCACGATCGCGCCCCGGTTGGGATCGCCATCGTCGACTCTCATACCGGCAAGTTTCTTCAGGTCAATCCGAAATACTGCGAAATTGTCGGCCGAAGCGAGCAGGAGATGTTGCAACTTTCGTTTCAGGACATCACCCATCCCGCCGACGGCGACCGAAGCACCTTAATGTCAACCCAGTTGCGTGACGAGAAAATCCGCGACTACGATATCGAAAAACGATACCTCCGGCCCGACGGACGGGTTGTCTGGGTCAATCTTTCAGTGGTCCCGATGTGGGCTCCAGGTGAGCAACCTCGTCTGCACATGGCCATCGTTCAGGACATCACCGAGCGCCGGCGCGCGGAAGAAGAACTCCGCAAGGCCAAAGAGCGGCTGACCGAAGAAAAGCTCTATCTCGAGCGCGAAATCGATACCGAACTCGGCTTCGAAAACATCATCGGCAAAAGCCAGTCTCTGCGCTCGGTCATGGAGGCGGTAGGCAAAGTCGCCACCAGCGACGCCACCGTGCTGCTGCTTGGCGAGACCGGCACCGGCAAGGAACTGATCGCCCGCGCCATTCACCGCCTCAGCCACCGCGAAGGCAATGCCTTCATCAAAATGAATTGCGCCGCCATCCCTTCCGGGCTGCTTGAAAGCGAACTCTTCGGCTACGAAAAGGGTGCCTTCAGCGGAGCCGCGACCCGGAAGATTGGCCGCCTCGAACTGGCCGACAAGGGCACAATATTCCTTGATGAAATCGGCGAAATCTCCCTCGCTCTCCAACCCAAGCTTCTGCGCGTATTGCAGGATCAGGAATTCGAGCGCCTCGGCGGCACGCAGACCTTGAAGATCAACTTTCGTCTGATCGCCGCCACCAATCGCGACCTGGCAAAGAGCGTGCGCGACAAGGAATTCCGCACCGACCTTTATTACCGTTTGAACGTCTTCCCCATTTTTCTGCCGCCCCTGCGCGAGCGTCGCGAAGACATTCCCCTGCTGGTCGAGCATTTTGTCCAGAAGATCGGCCGCCGCCTCCACAAGTCCGTCCTCAGCATCCCGAAGAAAACAATGGACGCGCTCGTCAGCTGGTCATGGCCGGGCAACGTGCGTGAACTCGAGAATTTTCTGGAGCGTTCGCTTATTCTCACTACCGGCTCGGTCCTCTCGGCGCCGCTCGCCGAGTTGCACCATGCCAATCGTGATCAGGCCCAGGAGCAGACTCTCGAAGCTGCCGAGCGCCGCCATATTCTCAACGCCCTTCGAGAAAGCCGCGGAAAGATCAGCGGTCCCCGCGGAGCCGCCACACGCCTGGGACTAAAGCGCACCACCCTCCAGTCCAAACTAAAGCAACTCGGAATCAACCCCCACGCCACCACTCAGTCACAGTAGCCAGCGGGGGACTCGCGAGTTTTTGAAGGCAGAAAATTAAAGCCAGGGCTTTCTCCGTGCCCTCTGTGTCTCTGTGGTAAAGAACTTGCTCGGTTTTTGCAGGTTAGAGATTTTCTCCGTGCCTCTGTGTCTCCGTGGTGAAAAGCCCTGAGCCCCCACCACACCGGCAACGCCCGATGCGCCCCGTAACAAATTTCATTTACAATCCACAGGCGCATGAACCGCGAATACGTCAGGCACTATAGCCACGAACTCGGCCGCGACATGGAGGCTCTCGTCTTCGGTCACGCCGGTACGCCCATTCTCGTCTTCCCCTCCTCGCAGGGACGCTATTTCGAATACGAAGACGCCGGCATGATCCGCGCGCTCGCCCACAAAATCGACCAGGGATCGATCCAGATCTTCTGCCCCGATTCGGTCGACAGCGAGAGCTGGTACAACAAGTCCGTCCATCCCGGAGCCCGCATCTGGCGCCACGTTCAGTACGAGCGCTACATCATCAACGAGTTCCTGCCCTTCCTGAAGTATCGCAATTGGGCGCCCCAGATCGCCGTCACCGGCTGCAGCTTCGGCGGCTACCACGCGCTGAATCTCTCTCTGCGCCATCCCGACGTGGTCAGCGCCTGCGTTCCCATGAGCGGCTCCTACGACATCAAAAGTTTTCTCGACGGTTACTACGACGACAACGTCTATTTCAACAATCCGCCCGACTACTTGCCCAACATGAACGACGACGGCCTTCTCAGCCGCATTCGCCAGATGAAGATCGTCCTCGGCACCGCCGACTGGGATATGTGTCTCGACGCCAATGTAAGAATGTCAGGCATGCTGCACGCCAAAGGCATCCCGAACTGGCTCGACATCTATGGCGACAACAGCAAGCACGACTGGCCGCTGTGGCAAAGGATGGCGCAAAAGTATTTCTAGCCAGCCAGCCATCGAAAGGCTCACGCATGACAAAGAGCACCGTATATTTTCTGGTAAGTTTCGAGATTAACGAAGGCAAGTTCGAAGCCTTCAAAGAAATCGCCCAAGCCATGATCGCGTTCACGCAAAAGGAACCCGGCGCTCTCGGCTACGAGTGGTATTTCAGCACCGATCAGACCAACGTCAGGCTGGTCGAGACCTACGCCGATCAAAACGCAGTGACGGCACACATGGCAGGCCGCGCTGTGTCAGAACTCGTGCCGAAGATTCGTGAAATCTCGAGCATCACAGGCTTCGAAGTCTACGGAGACCCGGGTGCCATTGCAGCAGAGTCGCTCTCGAAAGTCGGTGCCGAAATCTTCCAGCGCTGGAATGGCCTCGACCGCTGAAGGAAAAATGATTTCAGGGGATGTTGCGATACTACTGAGCAAGCACCGGCATCGCCGACGACCGGCAGACGACGAACGACCAACGACGACTTTAGGAGTCCGCTATGAGCAAAAAAATCGCCATCCTCTTCGGCATGGAAAACACCTTCCCGCCCGCCCTCGTCAACAAAATCAACTCCATGAAAGTCGACGGCATCACCGCCGAGTTCGTCCACATTGGCGGCATCCGCATGGATGAACCCAAAAAATACGACGTCATCATCGACCGCATCTCGCAGGACATCCCCTTCTACCGGGCATACCTGAAGAATGCCATGCTGCAAGGCTCCATCGTCATCAACAATCCCTTCTGGTGGACGGCGGACGACAAATTCTTCAACTACGCAATGGCCCACAAAATGGGCGTCGCCATTCCGCCCACGGTCATCCTGCCGCACCACACCCATCCGCCCGACACCAGCGACAAGTCCATGCGCAACTTGATGTACCCGCTGAATTGGGAAGAACTGTTCGCCTACGTCGGCTTCCCCGCTTTCTTAAAGCCCTACTCCGGCGGCGGCTGGAAGCATGTCTACAAGGTTCACAACCAGGAAGAGTTTTTCCACAACTACAACCAGACCGGCGACCTCTGCATGACCCTCCAGCATGGAGTCGAGTTCGAAGACTATTACCGCTGCTATGTGGTCGGCCAAGAAATAGTCCACATGATGAAGTACGACCCGAAAGCTCCTCATCATGAGCGTTACGTGAAAGGCAATCCGCAGCCCGCACCCAAGTTGAAAGAACGAATCGAAAAAGACGCGCTGGCGCTATGCCGCGCGCTCGGCTACGACCTCAACACCGTAGAGTTCGCCGTCGAAGACGGCATCCCCTACGCCATCGACTTCATGAATCCCGCGCCCGACGCCGAAGTCACCTCAGTAGGCCAGCAAAATTTCGAATGGATCATCGACGCGGTAGCCGAGATGGCAATCAAGAAAGCACAAAGCGGCATCAACCCCGTACAAGAATTGCGCTGGGCAGCATTTCTGAACGGCCCCAAATCGGCGGAAGCCGCGGCAGCTAAGCCGCGGAAGCAACCGGCCAAGTAAGGATCCTGATTTCAGCTTAGCTCTCAGTTCTCATTCCTGGGCTCTCAGGAAAATTCTGCTCACTGACTTGGAGCTCGAACCTGAGGCCTGACACCTGAGACCTGACACGTCCCTTGAAGCCCCGACCATTCAGCGGTAACATTCCCAGAAGTCGCACGAGGCCCAATGCCGCAAAACTACGTTCCCGCATTCCTTTTCATCGCGGTCATCGGAATCCTGATTCCGCTCACGCTCGTCATCGCCAGCCTCATCCGCACCCAGAGCCCGAACCGCACCAAACTCATGCCCTACGAGTGCGGCATCGACCCTTACGACAACGCTCGAGGCCGCTACACCGTGCGCTACTACATCATCGCCATCCTGTTCGTAGTCTTCGATGTTGAAACCATCTTCCTGTTCCCGTGGGCGGTAAAGTTCAAGGCGCTGGGCGTTTACGGCCTCGTAGAGATGCTGGTCTTCCTCGGTATCCTGATCGCCGGCTACATCTGGATCTGGAAAAAGGGCGCGCTCGAGTGGGTGTAGCTATCCGGACGAATTTAATGTCGCTGTGGACGATGTCGTCGCTGGTGTTGGGTGGCGCACCGCTTCAGCCCTGCGAAAACCGCCATGCATGATCGCGGCTTTAGCCGCTGAGGCCATCAAACTCACCTTATGTCCACGCCTATCCCCACCGTAGAGACCTTCACCGCCAGCCGCTTCACCCGCGGCAATCTATTCTTTCCCACCCAAATCGTTGTCAACGCACAACACGTCAGCCGAATCAAGCCGCGCATGTTCGGCGCCACCGAAGAAAGTATCGGCATCAACCAGGTCGCCTCGGTGCGGATTTCGACCGGCATGATCTGGTCTGACATCGTGATCGAGTCCTCGGGCGGCACCGATCCGATCACCAGCCACGGCCATCGCAAAGGGGATGCCCAGCGTATCCGCGAACTCATCGAGGGCTATCAATCCGCTCGCCGGACCTGATGCCCGTTTTCGTAATCGAGAGCGTTGACACCGTTTTGCCAAGCTGTTAGAAGTGAGGGTCTCTCACACTTGTCCCAGACAGAGAACGACTTCAAACAGGTAGCGCTCAGACTGAACGATCAAGATGGCTGAGGAAAGCAAGTCGCAGGTTCCACCGTCGCCGGAAGCCGCCCAGCCGACGACGGGGCAGTCAATTCCTCCGGCGCCGGCCAGCACCGCCCCATCCGACAAACCGGCCGCTCCCGCTACAACCGACAAGCCCGCGCCACCCGCCGCCGAGAAGCCTGCGACATCTCCGGAAGCAGCCGCTGCCAAACCACCGGCAACGCCAGCGGCCGCGGCAACTCCAGCTGCCCCCAAGCCCGCAGCTCCAGCCAAGCCGGCGACTCCCGTGCCCATGCCATGGTCGTCCCCCATGGTCGAGAAATACAAAGCCCAGTACGGCTCGGCTCTCGACGCGCAGTCCTATCTCGGCCAGAACTATTTCACCGTTGACCGCTCTCTCATCCCAGACCTGCTGCGTCGCCTGCGCGAGGACGAGCGCTTCGACTATTGCGTCGACGTCACCGCCGCGCACTATCCCAAGCGCGAAAAACAATTCGACGTCTTCTGGATCCTCTACTCCTTCGATCGCAACGAGCGCATCCGCGTCAAAACGCAGATCGCCGACGGCGAGTCGATCCCGTCCTGCGTTTCCATCTGGCCCACCGCCAACTGGCTGGAGCGCGAAGTCTATGACATGTTCGGCATCAAGTTCGACGGCCATCCCGACATGAGGCGCATCCTGCTTCCCGAAGACTGGAAAGGCCACCCGCTGCGCAAAGACTACGGTATCCTCCAGCAGGACAAAGAATGGGTGCAGATCAACCTCGGAATCGAGAGCGGCCAATGACTGACGTCAAAGACAAAGCCCTCCCGAACGCGGTTTCGACTGCCGGCGTTCCGAATTTTGGCGCCGCGAACTCTGCCGCGCACCTCGACCTCGATACCCCCGACCAGCCCTATCTCGCTTCCAACGAACTCATCATCAATATGGGCCCGCAGCATCCCGCCACCCACGGCGTGTTGCGCGTCATCCTCAAGCTCGACGGCGAAAAGGTTCTCGGCACCGAATGCGTCATCGGCTACCTCCATCGCGGAGTCGAAAAGATCGCCGAGAATCGCACCTACACGATGTTCAATCCCTACGTCGATCGCATGGACTACGTCGCCGCCGTCTCCAACGGCCTCGGCTACTGTCAGGCGGTCGAAAAATTGCTGAACGTCGAAGCGCCGCCTCGCGCAAATTACATCCGTGTGATTCTCACCGAACTCAACCGTATCGCCAGCCACCAGCTCTGGCTCGGCACGCACGCGCTCGACATCGGAGCCATGACGCCGCTCTTCTACACCTTCCGCGACCGCGAAGAGATTCTCAAAATCTTCGAAAAGTATTGCGGCGCGCGCCTCACCACCCACGCCTTCCGCATCGGCGGCTGCCAGTATGAGACCTACGCCGGCTTCGAAAAAGAGGTCAAGAATTTCCTCGCTTTCGTCGCGCCCAAGATCGACGAATACGAAGAGCTGCTCACCACCAACCGCATCTGGCTCGAGCGCACCAAGAACGTCGGCACAATTTCCGCCGAAGACGCCATCGCTCTCGGCGTCACCGGCCCCGTTCTCCGCGCCAGCGGCGTCAAGTGGGACATCCGCAAAGCGCAGCCCTACGCCAACTATGCCGACTTCGACTTCGAAATTCCCACCGGCGAAAACGGCGATACCTACGACCGTTACCTCGTCCGCATGGTCGAGATGCGTCAATCGCTCCGCATCATCGAGCAGGCCGTCAACGGAATTCCCGAAGGCCCGATCATGGCCAAAGTTCCCAAGGTCATCAAGCCCCCGGTCGGCGAGATCTATCACTCTATCGAATCTCCCAAAGGCGAGCTGGGATACTTCATCGTCAGCGATGGCTCGACGCAGCCCTATCGCCTGCGCGTCCGTCCGCCCTCGTTCGTCAATCTTCAGGCGCTCGACGTGATGGTGCGCGGGCAGTTGGTCGCCGATGTGGTCGCAGTCATCGGCACCATCGACATCGTGCTCGGCGAGGTCGACCGCTGATGATCCAATACCTCATGTCCTACCTCGGCAGCCCGCTGACCCCCGGCCAGGCGGGCAATCAGCTCTGGGCGCTGATTTACGTGATGATCATTTTCACCGGCGTTTCCGTCGCGGTCATGGCCATGAACTGGCTCGAGCGCAAGGCGCTCGCCCACTTTCAAATTCGCCTCGGCCCCATGCGAGTCGGCCCGCACGGCCTGCTTCAGCCCATCGCCGACGCCCTCAAGCTCGCGCTGAAAGAAGACATCATTCCAACCGAGGCCGACCAGTTCGTCTTCTGGATCGCGCCGCTCATCGGCCTGATCGCGTCCTTCACGGTTTACATCGTCATCCCCTTCGGCCCATCGCAGGCCGTCAGCGACATGAACATCGGCATCCTCTTTATGCTCGGCGTCTCCTCGCTTGGAGTGCTCGGCATCGTGGTCGCCGGCTGGGCCTCGAACTCGCACTATCCGCTGATCGGCGCGCTCCGCTCCAGCGCGCAAATGGTTTCCTACGAAGTCGCGATGGGCCTCGCGGTCGTTTCCGCCATCATGATGACCAGCCTCGGTTCGGCGAGCACCGGCACGCTGAGCATGATCCAGATCGTCGAATCGCAGCAGCAGCAGGGCATCTGGTTCCTCTTCAAATTTTTCCCGCTCGGCTTCATCGCCTTCGTCATCTTCGCCATCGCCATGGTCGCCGAAACCAATCGCGCCCCGTTTGACATGGCCGAGGCCGAATCCGAACTCACCGCCGGCTTCCACACCGAATACAGCGGCCTGCGCTGGTCGCTCTTCATGCTCGCCGAATACGCGGCCATGATCGCCGTCTCGTCGATCGCAGTCACGCTCTGGCTCGGCGGATGGATGCGCCCGTTCCCGAACCTGCTGAGCGCGCCCATCTGGGAGTTCATCTTCTCGCTCTTCCCCGGCCTCACCTTCGCCGCGCTCGCCCTCTTCGCCTTCATCGGCACCGTGCGCATGCCGTCACATTCATTTTTTAAGGTTCAAAAAATCGGCCTCGGCGCATTCGGACTCGTGCTCGCCTTCATCGCGCTGGTTCTTTTCCTGATCGCGATCGCCGGCCACAATTCTGACGCCAGCCTCGCCGCCCGTTTCCGCGAAGGCATCGACTACGTTTACTGGTTCGTACTCAAAGTTTCGATTTTCATGTACCTCTTCATCTGGTACCGTGCCACGTGGCCGCGTTATCGCTTCGATCAATTAATGAGAATCGGATGGAAGGTCATGCTGCCGATTTCGCTCGGCGTGCTCATTCTGACCGCGATCGTCGGCATCAGGCAGGAGATTTGGCAAGCGATACAAACGCTCTTTAGAGGCTGAGCATTTCCGGTCCGAGTAATTTATGGTTCCTGTAGCCACACCATATTTCTTTTACGGCCTCGCCGCCGCCGCCATTATCAGCGGCCTGATGGTGATCACGCGCCGCAACGCCGTGCATTCCGCGCTCGCGCTGATCGTGACCCTGCTTTCGGTGGCCGGCCTCTACCTCATGCTCTACGCTCCATTCGTAGCCGGCGTGCAGATCATCGTTTACGCCGGCGGGATCATGGTGCTGTTCCTGTTCGTGATCATGCTGGTCAACATCGAACGCGCCTCCAAAGAACGCCAGTTCAACCGCATCTGGCCAGTGGGTCTCGTGGCGTCGTGCGCCTTGCTGGCTTTGTTTTTGTCGGCATTTTCCAAGGGCAGGGACATGCTTCCCAAAGTCCCCGTCCCGCAACTGAGTGAAGGAATCAACACCCAGCAGATCGGCGGTCTGCTCTATGGAGAAGCCGGCCGCGTGGGCGCATACACCTTCGCCTTCGAAATTGCCTCCCTGCTATTGCTGGTGGCGATTCTGGGCGCAGTAATCATGACGAAGAAGAGGATTTAGTTCGCCTTTGGGTGGCGCAGCGCTTTAGCGCTGCGATCAGGCTGTTTTGGTCTGCGGCTTTAGCCGCTGAGGTTTAATGCTACCGATTACCACATTGCACTATTTAGTCGTAGCGGCCGCACTCTTCGTGCTCGGCACCATCGGAGTGCTCACTCGCCGCAACGTGGTCATCGTTTTGATGTCGATCGAGCTGATCTTGAACGCCGTAAACCTGAACCTGGTAGCGTTCTCCCGCATGTGGGGGAACCTGCACGGCCAGGTGTTTTCTATCTTTATTACTGTGGACGCCGCTGCCGAAGCCGCGGTAGGACTCGGAATTCTGATCGCCTTCTTCCGCAACAAAGAGACGATCAACGTAGACGAAATTGATTTGCTGAAGTGGTAGAAGTGCAGCTGTCAGCCATCAGGTTTCAGTTTTCAGTTAAGTCTGAAAGCCAAACACTGAGAACTGACAGCTGAGAACTGAGAACTGATGTTCCTTAATCACATCTACCTCATCCCGCTCTTCCCGGCCTTCGGCGCCGCGATCATGTTCTTCTTCGGCCGCCGCCTCCAGAAGGCCACGGTCAACGCCGTCTGCGTCGGAGCGGTCGTCGTCGCCTTCCTCTTCGCCTGCTTCACCGTTCTCGACTACACCCACTTCGCTCACGGCACAGGCCAGCCCTTCGAAAAATCCGTCTACACCTGGCTCGGCTCGGGCGATGGCGGCCTCACCTTCATCAAAAAAGACGGCACGCCCGCCGCCTTCAACGTCGACTGCGGTTTCCTGCTCGACCCGCTCTCCGCCATCTGGCTGCTCTTCGTCACCGGCGTGGGTATGCTGATCCACATCTACTCCACCGGATACATGGCGCACGAAGGCGGCTACTACCGCTTCTTCGGATACCTCAACCTCTTCATGTTCGCCATGCTCACGCTCATTCTGGCGAACAACTACATCATGCTCTTCGTTGGCTGGGAGGGCGTCGGCCTGTGCTCGTACCTGCTCATCGGTTTCTATTTCCACCGCAAGTCCGCGAGCACCGCCGCCAACAAAGCGTTCATCGTGAATCGCATCGGCGACGCCGGATTCATCCTCGGCGCCTTCACCCTCGTCTGGTATCTAGGTTCGTTCCAGTTCACCGCCATCAACCACCTGCTGCGTCACGGTAAGGTCTTCCAGATCGGCGATCCCGTGCTTACCGCCGCCGCTCTTCTCTTGTTCGTCGGAGCCTGCGGCAAGTCCGCGCAGCTTCCTCTTTATGTCTGGCTGCCCGACGCAATGGAAGGCCCCACCCCAGTCTCAGCCCTGATCCACGCCGCCACCATGGTCACCGCCGGCGTCTACATGGTCGCGCGCTCCAACGCCGTCTTCGTGCTCGCGCCCACCGCCATGAAGACGGTCGCCATCATCGGTGCTCTCACCGCCATCTTCGCCGCGTCGATCGGCCTCGTGCAAAACGACATCAAGCGCGTCCTCGCCTACTCCACCGTCTCGCAGCTCGGCTACATGTTCCTCGCGCTCGGCGTCGGCGCATTCGCGGCGGGCGTCTTCCACGTCTTCACTCACGCGTTCTTCAAAGCCCTGCTCTTCCTCGGTTCCGGCTCCGTCATTCACGCCATGTCCGGCGAGCAGGACATGAAATTCATGGGCGACCTGCGCGAGCGCACTCCAACCACCTTCTGGACGATGTTCATTGGCATGCTCGCCATTGCAGGCATTCCCGGCCTCGCCGGATTCTTCTCCAAAGATGAAATTCTCTGGCAGGCCTATACCAAAGAAGGAACTGCCTATCACTTCCTATGGTTCATCGGATTCGCGACTGCGCTGATGACCGCCTTCTACATGGGCCGGCTCATCTTCCTCACCTTCTTCGGCCAGCCACGGATGAGCCACGAGGTCGAGCACCACATTCACGAGTCGCCCAAGTCGATGACGGTACCCCTGGTCATTCTGGCAATCGCGTCGGTCGCCGCCGGCTGGCTCGGCATTCCGCACAGCCTTGGCGGATCGAATCAATTCGGCAAGTTCCTCGAGCCGGTCTTCGCGAGAGAAGAACCCGTGCTCGAAGCCGAGAGGCCGGCGCAACTAGCCGCCGGCGAAAAAGAAGAAGAGCACACCGATCCCCTGGAGTATGCGCTGATGGGCCTCTCGATCGGCGCAGCCGTCGTCGGTCTCGGCCTCGCCTGGCGCGCCTACGCGCACGCCGGCAAAGACTACAAAGAGCCGATCGCCGAGAAAGCTCCGCCGCTCTACCGCGTTCTCTATAACAAATGGTTCGTCGATGAGGCCTACGACTACGCCTTCACCGGCCGCCGCAAGGTGGGAGACGTGCGTCTAGGAGTGCTCGGCCTCGGCGAAGCGTCATCATGGTTTGATACAAAAATAATCGACGGCGTAGTCAACGATGCGAGCTGGGTAACGCGCGCCGTGGGAACACTTTCGTCATGGTGGGACAAATGGATCATCGACGGCCTCGGAGTCAACGGCCCGGCGATCCTCGCGCGCATGTTGTCCTATCCCGCGCGACTTTTCGAGTGGGGCCTGGTTCAGTGGTACGCGTTAGTTATGACCACCGGCCTGGTAGGTTTTGCGCTGTATTACGTGTGGAAGTGAGCGGTGGGCTGCGCGCAAGAGAGTCACTTTCTTCTCGCAACTCGAAGCTGGATTGTTCGAAGTTCGCAGTTCGGAGTCACTGAGAACTGAGAACTGAGAACCGAGAACTTTCTTTATGCAGAATCACATCTTATCGATCATCCTCTTCACGCCGCTGATCGGCGCGTTCGTGCTCCTGTTCGTTCCGCAGGAGAACAAAAACGCCGTCCGCTGGATTGCGAACATCTTCTCGCTCGGCGGCTTCCTGATCTCGCTGCCGCTTGTCCCCATGTTCTGGGCCACGCTCGCCGATAAATCAGCGCCCCAATTCAGGTTCCTCGAAGGCACAGCCAATAACTGGATTCCCTCGATCGGCGCGGGCTACAACCTCGGCATCGACGGCATCTCCTTCCTGCTGATCATGCTCACCACACTCCTCGGCTGGATCTCGATCCTCTCGTCCTGGACCGCCATCGAGAATCGCGTCAAGGAATATTACGTCTGGTTTCTAGTCCTACAGACCGGCATGCTCGGCGTCTTCATGGCGCTCGATTTCTTCCTCTTCTTCGTCTTCTGGGAAGCCATGCTCGTCCCCATGTACCTGCTGATCGGCATCTGGGGCGGCCCGCGCAAACTCTACGCGGCCATCAAGTTCTTCCTCTATACGCTGCTCGGCTCCGTGCTGATGCTCCTCGGCATCCTCTATCTGTACTTCCATCATCACTCGCTCACCAGCGTCTACACCTTTAGCATTCCGGAGCTATATAAGACCGCGCCGCAGATCCCCTTCGCCACCGCCGTCTGGCTCTTCCTCGCGTTCTTCCTCGGGTTCGCCATCAAAGTCCCGATGTTCCCTTTCCACACCTGGCTGCCCGACGCGCACGTCGAAGCGCCTACCGCCGGCTCCGTCATTCTGGCTGGCGTTCTACTGAAAATGGGAACATACGGTTTCGTCCGCTTCTCGTTGCCGTTCTTCCCGCAAGTCTTAACCAACACAACTTCCACATTTATGGGCGCAACCGTGCGCGGCTGGATGATCGGCCTCTCCATCGTTGGCATCGTCTACGGCGCGCTCGTTTCGCTCATGCAGAAAGACATGAAGAAGCTCGTGGCCTATTCCTCCGTCAGCCACCTCGGCTTCTGCACGCTCGGCATCTTCGCGCTCAATCAGGCTGGCCTCAGCGGCTCCGTTCTCCAGCAGATCAACCACGGCATCTCGACCGGCGCGCTCTTCCTGATCGTCGGCATCCTCTACGAGCGCCGTCACACCCGCGAGATCTCCGAGTACGGCGGCATTTCAAACGTGATGCCCGTCTACGCCACCATCACCATGATCATGTTCCTCTCCTCGATGGGCCTGCCGCTCCTCAACGGCTTCGTCGGCGAGTTCACGATTTTGCAAGGCGCCTTCACCGCCAACTGGCGCTGGGCCGCCTGGGCTGCTCCCGGCGTAATCCTCGCCGCCGCTTACCTGCTCTGGCTCTACCAGCGTGTCTTCTTCGGCACGGTCACCAATCCGAAGAACGAAAAGCTGCACGACCTGACGCCGCGCGAAGTCCTAACCTTCGTCCCGCTCATCATCTGCGCCTTCTGGATCGGCCTCTATCCCAAGCCTTTCTTCCAGATTCTCGAACAACCGGTCAACCAGATCGTGCGGAATTTCACCCCCAACGCTCCCGCAAATGCCCAAGTCACAGCGCCGATCATGCCCGCGCCCACTTCCATAGCCTCAGCCCCCATGCCGTCAACACCAGCCCTCGCCGCGCACGTTTCTGCGGCCGACCCCGCCGCCGCGCAGCCGAAAGCGGGCAACTAAGTGAGAACCGTCAGCGCCATCAGCCCAGCTGAATATCAGCTCATGTTGCCGATGGTGGAGCTCACCATTTTTGCGCTCGGCATTCTACTCATCGATCTCCTGCTTCCCAGGAATCTCAAATGGCTGAATGCCGTCGGCGCATTCGCCGGCATCGCCTTCGCCACTTTCTGTGTCGTGCGCATTCAGATGTCGTTCGGCCGCACGCCCGGTATGTACGGCTTCGACCATTCGCTCTTCGTCGACCGCCTCTCGCTCTATTTCTGGTATCTGTTTCTCGCCTCTGCCGCGATCACCGTTCTGATGTCGAACCGCTATCTTGACCTCGAAGACGAACAGCATGGCGAGTATTACGCCCTCATTCTCATGTCCGTCATCGGCATGATGTGCCTGGCCGCGGGCTTTGACATCGTCCTGCTCTTCATTGGCCTCGAACTGATGGCCATCTCTATTTACGTTCTCGTTGGCTTTCTCCGCCGCGATCGCCGCTCCAACGAAGCGGCCCTCAAATATCTGCTGCTGGGTGCATTCTCGTCAGGCATCTTTGCCTATGGCCTCTCGCTGCTCTACGGTCTTTCCGGAAGCACGAACCTCCTAATCATTCATCAGGCCGTGACAAAGTTGTATGGCGTCGATCCCCACAATCCGATACTCATTCTCGCCCTGCTTACCACGGTCGTCGGCCTGCTCTTCAAAATCGCCGCCGTACCATTCCACCAGTGGGCGCCGGACGCCTACGAAGGCGCGCCCACCAGCATCACCGGCTTCATGTCGGTTGCCGTCAAAGCCGCCGCCTGGGCCTTGTTGTTCCGTATTCTGATTTACTCCCTGTGGCCTCTTCGCTCCATCTACACGCCCATCTTCGTCTTCGTCGCCATCGCCACCATGACCGGCGGAAACCTGGCGGCCATGACGCAGACCAACACCAAGCGCCTGCTCGCCTACTCTTCGATCGCCCATGTCGGCTATATGCTGCTGGCCTTCGTTGCCATGGGGTCATCACCCATGACCAGCGCCGCATTCGCCGACGGCTTCAAAGGCATCCTGATCTACCTCCTGGTCTACACTTTCATGAACCTCGGCGCGTTCGGCGTAATCACCTCTCTGCGCCAGCGCAATGTCATCGGCGACGAGATTGACGACCTCGCCGGACTCTACCAGCGCGCCCCCGTCGAATCCGTGCTCATGCTGCTCTTTCTGCTCTCGCTCGCTGGCATCCCGCCCGCCGCCGGCTTCCTCGGCAAGTACTACATCTTCCTCAGCCTCATCGAGAGCCAGCACTACTGGCTCGCCTCGGCGGCCGTCCTCTACGCCCTCTTCGGCCTCTACTACTATCTGCGGATGGCCAACGCCATGTTCATGCGCGAGACTCCAGCCGGCGTAAGCGCCCGCTTGCCCATCACCATCAGCATGAGAGTCGCTGTCGGAATCGCCGCCCTCGCCACCATCGTCATCGGCGTCTTCCCCGAACCCTTCATTCACACCGTCAACTGGTCGCTCGGCATCGGCCACTAGCTAAAGAGACCGGGGCATATACTCGTTTCGCTGATTTGGTATCATCCCGTAGCGCTCGGCATCTGGTAGCGCAGCGGAAGAAATCTGTGTTTCCGCTCCCACATCCGCAAGGAGAGACCTTCATGGCACGAGTCACCGGAATCGGCGGCGTCTTCCTCAAAGCCCGCGACCCCAAAGCCCTCTCTGCCTGGTACGCCCAGCACCTCGGCATCCAGCTCGCCGACTACGGCGGTGCCACCTTCCTCTGGACCGACGAAGCTCCCGCCGGCACCGGCCAAACCACCTGGATGCTCTTCCCCGACGCCAGCAAACATTTCGGCGACCCCGCCCAGCGCGCCATGATCAACTACCGCGTCGACGACCTCGAAGCCCTCCTCACCCAGCTCCGCGCCGCCAACGTCACCATCGACCCCAACCAGCAATCCGCCTCCTACGGCCACTTCGCCTGGATCACCGACCCCGAGGGCAACCGCGTCGAACTCTGGCAACCCCTCGTCGACGCACCGTAAACTTGGTTGAAGCAACGTTTCTTACAGAGCACACAGCATTCTCGATCACAGGCGTTTCCATATTCCGGGCTGGGTTCTGAGTGTAATCGCCTGTTACAAACAGTTGGCTTTCTTTCGGTTCCATCGGAGCTAAGAACACACCCACAGCGCGCCGTTTCACGACCATCTTGTTAGCAACAATCGCAGCGACGGTGTCAAATAGGTTT
Organism: Terriglobales bacterium; assembly: GCA_049589215.1. Taxonomy (GTDB): domain Bacteria; phylum Acidobacteriota; class Terriglobia; order Terriglobales; family Acidobacteriaceae; genus Acidiflorens. Next base: position 19,458 of record JBAWAI010000367.1, read on the forward strand.
ATGTTCGACCC
>JBAWAI010000368.1:0-4400 GCA_049589215.1 Terriglobales bacterium
ACAGCATTCACCCGGCTCCCTCAGTCCCACCCGACCATTTACAATTGACCGGCCATGATGCCCGACCAAGACCGCCGCAGCGGAGCCGATCGCCGCCAGGTCCGTACCGTCCGCAAGGCCGTCTTCCCCGCCGCCGGCCTCGGTACCCGCTTCCTCCCCGCCACCAAGGCCCAGCCCAAGGAGATGCTGCCGCTCGTCGACAAGCCCATCATCCAGTACGGAGTCGAGGAGGCCGCTACCGCCGGCTGCGACCAGATCATCATCATCACCGGCCGCGGCAAGAGCGCCATCGAAGACCACTTCGACGTCAGCTACGAGCTCGAGACCATGCTCGAGCAGAAGGGCAAGCTCGACCTGCTGAAGATCGTCCGCCAGATCTCGGACATGATCTACGTCTCGTACGTCAGGCAGAAGGAGGCGCTCGGCCTCGGCCACGCCATCCTCACCGCGCGCGAGCTGGTCGGCAACGAACCCTTTGCCGCGCTGCTCGCCGATGACGTCATCGACGCGAAGGTGCCCGTCCTCAAGCAGCTCATCGACGTGTTCAACGAGAAGCAGAGTTCCGTCATCGCCATTCAACCCGTCGATGGCCCGATGATTTCTTCTTATGGCGTGATCAAGGGAAAAGAAGTTGCGGGCTCGGGCGGGAAACTTTTTGAAGTGCTTGACCTGGTCGAGAAGCCGAAGCTCGCCGATGCGCCTTCGAACCTGGCCGTGATCGGGCGATACGTTTTGACGCCGACGGTTTTTGAAACCCTCTCAAACATCAAGCCGGGCGCGGGCGGAGAGCTTCAGCTCACCGACGGACTGCGCGAGCTACTCAAGCGCGAGAAGATGTATGCGTGCGTGTATGAGGGACGGCGGCACGACACCGGCGACAAGCTGGGATTCCTGAAAGCGACGGTGGAGTTTGCGCTGAAGCGCGACGATTTGGGCGGGCCGTTCCGGGATTACTTGAAGACGCTGAAAATTTAGCGACTGCCATCAGAGAGCGGGCGGGTTGCGGCGAGTCATGGTGTAGCCATCGCGGAAATGGAAGTCCTGTCCAGCGGGACGCGTTTCCTTAGTAAATCTATAAAGATTCCGGTCAATGATAATTGTTATGCGGACGTCCACCGGCTTGTCGTTCTCCGTGCCGGTTCCGGTAACGCTGACTTGATAGCGCCCATTCTTCCCCTGATCCAGCGTCGTGATCTGATAGGTGTCGGAAGAGTGGTCGCGATCGGATGTGACGGTGTAACGATGGGCCGCGGGGTCGATGGTTAGTGTCGATATTTCCGTGACGGTTTTGGTTGGACCGTCGTCGTAGGTGTAGATGAATTGAAGCGACTTGCCTCCATCCGCTGCTGTTACTTCGAGCCAGGTCGGTAACGCTACATGTTTATCCGATTGAAAGTCCCGATACTCGAGTTGGCCTGTCCAGAAACCGGTGAGCGCGGCGTAGATCTGGATTTGGAGGGCAGCCGGTGATGGGGAAGAATCAAACGCATTGCCGCGAGAGGCGGTTGCGCTGAGGATAGCAAAGATCAGGATCAGGCTTCGTTTTGCGGGAGCTCTATTGAACATGAGCGTTGGACGTCGTTGACTCGGCGTGGTGAGCGAGCAGCATGTTCCTGCGATGAGTTCGTGACGCTACCGGCGAACTGCAGATCCCTCGCTGCGCTCGGGATGACAAGGGGTTAGGGTTTGGGGTTAGAGTCTAGGGAATCTCTGAACAAGTAATCGTCACAGCGAAGCGAAGAGCAGAGACGGGGTAGCCGGTAGTTTGGTTCTACCCACGAGGCATGACGTTTGCCTTTGCCCCCCGTGAGGGCGGTTCGGCGGCTTCGTGCGGTACTATGCCGCCGTAGCGCACAACAGTCGCTTGCGAACCAGGGTCCGACAGGTTGAACCACTGCTGCAAAAAGTAAATGCGCAGCATTCGCTCCGCTCCCACCGGAGGCCGCCCATTTCCCGGCTTGGCATATACAGGCTCGATCAGCGCACACAATTCCGCCCACGGCATCACTTGCTCCATCTCCTCCAAAAACAACGCCCGTCGCGTCTTCTTCGTGTAGCGCTCAAACCCGTTCGCCATCGCCAAGGTCTGCTGTTTCATCTTCTTTTTATCCTCCGCATCCACTCTATCCCCAACACCGGTGGATATCAGAGAACTTGTCAGAGTCTCCCTAGGGGTTGGACAGCAACTTCCTCAACGCCGCAATTTCCTCTTGCTTGGCAGCAATGCTCTTTCGATAAAATTCTCGTTCAGAACGGCTCGCACCCTGTGGAGGGCTGTGCTGCAATAGGTCATTGAGTTCCTGGCGACGCTGGGGTAGCGATTCGTTCCTGTAGTAGTCGAGGAAATCGTGATCCGATTGAACCAGCTTACCGCCTTTATAAACATAGATGTGCTCCATGTACGGAGTCGGCTCGTCTCCACCCGCAAACCGCTCCAGCGGATCACTCGTAGTGATTTCAGTCTTTCCGTCATGCTTGACGTCTTTGAGGATGTATCGAAGCTCGCCCAGTCCATAACCGCCTTCCCCGCCCGTTAGGTAGGCTGTTTTGAGCTGACCATGATCGTTCTCAACTACCATGAGCCGGGTTGGACGCATGCGACCGCCATTGTCTAACAGGCACACGAACTCTACGTTGCCATCCCCCTTCAGGTCGACAAACTCATACTCATCCACAACGTCAGATTCAATATCTAACTTATATACGTTGTCGCGTTCCGTGTGCGGCTCCTTCAACCGGACCTCAATCGCGAACTGCTGCGCGGCTTTCTGATCGGGAATAAGTCTTTTGAGTTCCGGAAGTGATTGCTTGTTCCAGTTCACACTCAAGATTTCCTCCATGGTGGCGGCCTTACATTGCGAGACCGCCATAAAAGTCAACGCCGTCGTGAACACGAGCCCAATGTGCTTGAGCATTGCCGTCTCCTTAATAACCCACTTTATCCTTAATACAGGTGGATATCGGAGAGCTTATTCAGAGTCTCCCTAGGGTTGAAGTTTGGGGTTGGAGTCTCGGGTTAGAGTCTGGGGTTAGAGTCTGAGGTTCGAGTTTGGGTTAGAGCCCTGGGATCGGGGGGGATCGTCGCCGCGAAAGAGTTCTCATCACAAAACTATTCGCGCAGCGACGATTGCAACTTTTTGGATTTTTCTTCCACGCCCTTCGCCAGCTTTTCTTTGTGCTCTGTGAGTTTCTTTCCGATCGCCTGGTCGGCTACTCCGATGATCTGCGCGGCTAGAATTCCGGCGTTGGTTGCGCCGGGCTTGCCGATCGCTACTGTGGCTACCGGAATTCCGGCGGGCATTTGAACGGTTGCCAGGAGCGAGTCCATGCCTTGCAGCGACGTGGATGGGATGGGAACGCCGATAACCGGCAGCGTGGTGTGGGCGGCGATTACTCCGGCGAGGTGCGCGGCGCCTCCGGCTCCGGCTATGATCACGCGAATGCCGCGACTGGCGGCCTTTCTGGCGTATTCCGCGGTGCGGTCGGGAGAGCGGTGCGCCGAGGTCACGTCGATCTCGTAGGCAATTCCGAATTCTTCGAGGGCCTTTCCGGCCTCGCGCATGATCTCCAGATCGGAGTCGCTGCCCATTACAATTGAGACTATCGGGTTCGTCATAATTCCTTTCTTCTCTACCCTTTTTCTACTGAATCTTCTTTAGCGCCCTAGCGGCGATGTCTTTGCGGTAGTGCGCACCTTCGAATCGAATTTTCTCACAGGCTTGATAGGCGCGATCTACGGCGGTTTGCAGGTCGGCGGCTCTAGCCGTTACTCCGAGTACTCTACCCCCGGCGGTATAAAAATCGCCATCGCGCCGCGTCGTCCCGGCGTGGAAAATCTTTACGCCTTCGATTCTTCCTGCCTCGTCGACTCCCGATATCTTTTTCCCGGACTCGTACGCGCCGGGATATCCGCCGGACGACATCACAACGCAGACTGCCGCGTCGTCGGACCATTTGAAATCGCCGTCGCTGGTGCGGCCTTCGATGCTGGCTTCCATGGCCTCAACCAAGTCGCTTTCGAGGCGCATGAGGATCGGCTGGGTTTCGGGATCGCCGAAGCGGCAGTTGAATTCCAGAACCATGGGGCCGCGGGCGGTCATCATTAACCCGCAGTAGAGGACGCCTTTATATTCGACGCCTTCGGCTTTCATTCCGGCGACTACGGGGCGCGCGATGTGAGTCACCAGCCAGTCGCGCATCTGATTGTCGATGATTGTTTTGGTGGTGTAGGCGCCCATGCCTCCAGTGTTGGGGCCGGTGTCGCCGTCGAAGGCGCGCTTGTGATCCTGCGCGGCCACGAGCGGGGCGACGCGTTCGCCGTCACTGAAAACGAGGAAAGAGAGTTCATCGCCGAGGAGAAATTCTTCGAGGACTACGCGGGCTCCGGCTTCGCCTAACAT
>JBAWAI010000369.1:0-3942 GCA_049589215.1 Terriglobales bacterium
GGGCATCTGGCGCATCTTTGGTCCGCTACAAAATGCCGGCTTCAATTTCCCTCTATTGATTTCTTTATTGTATCGATCAGTGTCATCTGGGTTGATTCGCGGAAACCGGTGTTGTTGTGGCTTTATCTTCGTAGGCACGGCCTACTTTCGTAGGTGTAGTGTGCACGACTGAGTTTGTTTTGACCCTTCCCGCCGGGTGTACAATTATTTCGTCAGGATCGCAGCTTCACGGAATCTTCTTCCGCGTTCGAGGCTCGAAAAATGAACGTTCACGTCAGTTACAAGATCCCGAAAACTCACGACGTCGAAAAAGAAATTGCCCACCAGATCGAAAAACTTACAAAGCGGCTGCAAGTCTTTCGCCCTGAACTGATTCATTTAAAAGTCGTTCTGGAGCAGAGCTCCGCCCGCGAGGGAACGGAAGTCGGCTTGAATCTGCGCCTGCCCTCAGGCCAACTGGCGGCGAGCGAAAAAGCCGGGAGCGCGGCGGCCGCCATCAAGAGTGCTTTTGACGATCTGATGCAACAAGTCAACCGGCACAAGGAACTGTTGCGATCGAGCCATCGCTGGCGGCGTTGGCGTGGAGGCGCGCCGGAGACTCGCGAACTGGGCGTGCCGTTCGAGCAGACGTTGGCGGCGGTGCAGGCGCCAACGATTTCAGCGGACGATATTGGCTCTTACGTTAACGCGAACCTGGCGCGGCTGGAGCGTTTTGTGGATCGTGAACTTTATTTCCGTCAGTCGGAGGAAGAGCAACCTGACAACGGCCTGGTGGCGTCTGAGGTGGTCAATGAAGTGATCGCGCGTGCGCTCGGTGACGCTGACCGGCCTGAGAAGTTGGCGCTGGAGCCGTGGCTCTACCGTCTGGGCCTTGAGGCGATCAACGAAATGATGGCGCGGCTGCACGAACTGAAGTCGCCGGTGCGTCTGGAGGGCAGCCGACGGAAGCAGAATGTGCAAGCTTCAGACGAGGCCGCATTGCAATTTCATCAGGCCGATGAAGACTGGACGCGGGAGGGCGCGATCGCCGACCGGCGCGTGGCGAATCCGGAGCAGACTGCGTACGCGGATGAGATGGTCGCGCTGGTGCAGGTTGCGCTTGAGGGCGTGGACCGCACTGACCGCGAAGCATTTCTGCTTTTTGGCATCGAGGGATTTTCGGTCGACGAGATCGCGTCGATCACCGGGCGGCATGCCGAAGCGGTTGGCGAATCCATACAACGGGCGCGCGAGTGCGTGCGCAATGCTCCCAGCGTGGCGCGAGAGTTTCGCCGCGTCCCCTTCGTGGTCGCGCGCAAATCAGCCGCGAAATAATAAAAGGAGAATATGGAAATGATGACACGGGACGAAATCCGTGAATTAGCCGCTTTTCAGGCGGACGAATCGAAAGGCGCATCCGCTCTGAGTTTTTATTTTCAGCCCGAGCCTCCACAGGACCGGTCGCATCGCAGCGAGGCCATTGTCGCCAAGGATGTGGTGAAGCAGGCGCTGAAGAGCGCGGTGGCGCAAGGGAAAAACGGATCGGTGCATGCGGACCTGGATCGAGTGCTGGATTTTGCCGCGAGCCTGCGTGGACAGGCTCGAGGAAGAGCGGTGTTCGCCTGCTCGGCACAGAATGTGTGGAAGGAGTTTGAACTGCCGCCGCGGCTCGGAACGACGCGGATTTATCTGCAGCCGCGGTTTCAACTGCGTCCGCTGGCGGCGTTGTTTGGGGCGCAGCCGAAACTTTGTGTCGCGGTCGTCGATCGCCAGAGGGCACGCTTTTTCGACCAGCGGTTGGACGATCTGCACGAAGGCGCATCGATCGTTCACCTGCTCTCGCGAAGTGGCGGAAATTATGGCTACAACGGATACGAGGGCGGACACGCCGAGCGGCGGGTGTCAGAAGAAGCTTTGCAGCATTTCAAAGCCGTCGCCGAGCGCCTGCGCGTGGACTTCGAGCGGGGCGCGTGGGAGCGGCTGCTCGTCGGCTGCCACGAGGTGAACTGGCCGGAGTTCGAGGCTCAACTGCATCCTTATGTGAAGCAGCGGGTGATCGGGCACTTTTCGGCAGACGTGGCAAGCGTTTCGAACGAGGAAATTCGCGATCAGGCGAACGCGGCGCTCGAGAAGTGGGTTGTGGAGCGCGGGTCGTCAAGAGTGGAAGTAGCGATTGGCTTTGCCAAGGCCAACGGGCGCGGCGTGACGGGATTGCGGCGTGTGCTATTGGCGCTCGAAGAAGGCGAGGTGCAGAGCCTGTTTCTGGCGGAGAATTACTCGGCTCACGCGGTCGAATGCCCGCACTGCGGCCATATCAATGCGCACCTGGTGGCGGAGTGCGTGGCCTGCGGACACGCGACGCGCGAACTTGCGGACGTGTGCGACGCGATTATTCCGATGGCGATCAAGCGGGATATCGAACTGTTTTATCTCAAGGACAATGAAGAACTGGATCGGGCCGGGAATATTGCGGCGCTGCTGCGCTTTCGGTCAGACCAGAACCGGGTGGGGAAGACGCTGGCGGCGTCGTAGGGGCAAGGCAGAAGTCAGATTGAAGAAGTGAGAAGCTTACGGGCCCCAGCTGCCGGGGAGGATTTACTTTTTCAGTTTGATGTTTGATTTCCGCGTCGATGGCTGGTTCGTGTCAGAATCAGATGCAGGTCTCTCGCTGCGCTCGGGATGACAAATTGCAAATCTGTGGCGACTAATCATAAGTCTGACTAATCCTAAATCTATGGTTGGATGACAAATAAATCATGATTCACAAGATCATTCCTGTCGGGCCGTTGCAGTGCAACTGCTCGATTATTGGCGACGAGGTTTCGCGCGAGGCCATGGTCATTGATCCTGGCGATGACATTGACGACATTGTTGCCATCATCGATGAACATAAGTTGCGGGTGAAGCAGATTGTGATTACGCATGCGCACATCGATCATGTGGGCGGCGCGATGAAGCTGCGAGCGAAGACGGGCGCGCCGATTCTTCTTAATCAGAACGATTACGCGCTGCTGAAGATGCTGGATGTGCAGGCTGGCTGGCTGGGGATGAAGCCGCCCGGCGACGTAGAGATTGAGGCTGGCCTGGCACACGACGAGACGCTACGTGCGGGGAGCATTTCGGCGAACGTTCTGCATACGCCGGGGCATACGGAGGGGAGCGTGTGTCTGTATTTTCCGGCGGAGAAGATGCTGATTGCCGGCGATACTTTGTTTGCGCGCAGCATTGGGCGCACGGATCTTCCGGGTGGGTCATTTGAAAAGATCATGCGATCGCTGCACGACCGCGTTTTGACCTTGCCGGATGAGACGTCGGTGATTCCGGGGCACGGGCCGGGAACGACGATTGGGGAGGAGCGGGAAGAGAATCCGTTTCTTAAGTAGGTCTCAGGTGTCAGCTCTCAGGTGTCAGGTGTCAGCTCTCAGTGTCAGGAGAGTCAAAATCGAAAGCGTATACCACTGAGGACACCCATCCCACATAAACTTACCCTGCCTTTGACCTCACTGAGAGCTGACAACTGCGAGCTGAGAGCTTATTTCTGAGCGGGCGCCTGATTGGCCGGAACTGTTGGCGGCGCGGATGGGGCTGGCTGCGATTTGGTCTGGACTGGCTTTACTCCGGAAAGGACTGAGGTCGGGCCAGTACGGCGCGACGCGTAGATGGAGAGCGTGATCGAAGTCAGCATGAAGATGATGGCGGACCAGGTGGTGGCGCGGGACAGGGCCGAGGCTGCGCCGCGCGGTCCGAAGGCGGTCTGGCTGCCCTGTCCGCCAAAAGCTGCCGCGAGGTCGCCGCTCTTGCCGCTCTGGAGCAACACTACCGCAATCAGAAAAAAGCAAACTATGACGTGAATGATCGTGATCAAAATGGTGATCATGCCAACAAAACTCCCTTGGGGCTGTCGCCCGCTTTAGATTCCCACATAAGTTTCGGGGAACGCTGCAATATTGCCAAGTCGTGGAC
>JBAWAI010000370.1:0-3534 GCA_049589215.1 Terriglobales bacterium
GACGCGGCCTGCCGCGTCTCCGCAGACGCCACTGAAGAACGCGACGCCAGGATAGGCACCAGCGTTTGCCCCTCAATTCACAAAATCAAAATAAGGATCAAGCGTGAACGGGCGTTCGAAATAATCGTCCCTCCACTTCGCATTGACCCGATCAAGCAAGAATCCCTCGCACGCCCCAAACGAATACACCACGGTCCGCTTCCATTTCGCCAGATCAGCCTCGCCCAACTCTCTCATCGTGTCGCCGCGAAACCTCTTCGCGTAACTCGCAAACGGCTCATAATCCGGAAGCGCCGCGAACTCCGGCGTCGGCTGATAGCCGGCCGCTGCCTCCGCCGACTTCACCTGCACATATCGCGCAATCCCTTCCTTCCAGAGCTGGAAGCTGAAATATTTGCGATCGTCCGGCCCCAACTGGCTGAAGAATTTCTTCCGCTCCGCCGCATATTGTCCTGCCAGCTTCCGAAACCTTGCGTCTTTCTTTTCGCCCAGCGCCTCGAGCAGCAGCTTGCGCAGGTCGGCAAACGACCGCGTCACCTCTGGCTTCTCATAAGGAAACGGATAATTAAGCATCCACATGCCGGTCTCGTCGCCATGCGCCAATCCAAGCCCCTTCGTCGCCTCCATCATGCCCGGCTGGCTGTCCTGCAGTTGATGAAAATGCTCATGCATCAGGGTGATCAGCCATGGCGTGCTCGTCTTCGCCTCCGTATTTTCCGGCTCGCCAATCACAATCACCGATTGCGGCCCAAATGCCGAAAACGTGGCCAGCAGATTGACCGAGAACTGCCGCGGACGCGCATAGAAACCTTCTCCGATCCTCTCAAAGTCCGACGGGGTGTCAGGATGATGCGTCAAGAATTCCCCTTCTTTCGTGACCAGCAAAAGCGGCCCAATCGTCCGCGACCAGCCCGGCCACACGTCGTCGGCAATCCGCCCATTGAGTCGGTAGAACTCGCGTATCCGGATGGCGTCCTTCTCCGGCAACTGCGGCGTGTGCGTTTCCTCGCCAATCAGCTTCGGGGCCGGCGTCTGTGCGGCCACCGGGCCAACGGTCAGCGAGAGTCCGGCCAGCAAAAAACCGGCCAACCAAATCATCGAGGGCAGCGCAAACGGCCGCATCCATTCTTTAAGCAAATGGCTTTTAAGCATCACCCAACTTTAGACGAAAACCCGAAGACCTCGTGAGCAGTAGCGCACAAGACCCCCGAAACTCTAGCTCGGGCCAAACCCTGGCAACGCCCACAGGTATCCAACATCTATCTTCCGCCGCGTGCCCACGAGTGTTACAAACACCACCAATGAGTTCCGTGCGCCCGGACTCTCACAATCCGCCAGCCGACCCCTCGCCGTCGAAAGTCCCGACCGCCGGCTCCATCAGCCCCCGGGCCGACGCCTCCCTGTTCTGCCCTAACTGCTCGACCACGCTTCACCCACACCGCTGCAAAGCCGTCTGCCGAAAGTGCGGTTTCTATCTGAGTTGCTCCGACCCCTGGTAGGCTCCTGCCAGCCAGGCTCTCTGGCAGGTAAGGCCAGCCAGAGCCAATCCCGGCCCCTCGCCCCGCCAATGCATTCGGCAGCTCTTGGTTGTGACCAATCGCCTGTGGTCTAATAGGGGTCATCCTTACAACTTAGCAACCAACTGGAGGACCCATGAAAACCAAGCTATCGATCCTGCTCGCGTCCGCTCTTCTGTGTATGGCAGCATTCGCCTATGCCCAGGACGACGTTAAAACCGCCGCTAAGGACACCGGCAAAGCCACCGACACCGCCGCCAAGAAAACCGGCCACGCCACCAAAGTAGCCGCCAAAGACACCGGCAAAGCCACGGAGACCGGCGCAAGAGATACCGGCAAGGCCACCGACGACGCGGCCAAAGACACCGGCCATGCCACCAAAGTAGCCGCCAAAGACACCGGCCACGGCATTAAGAAGGGCACCAAAGCTGTGGGCCACGGAGTAAAGAAGGGCGCAGAAAAAACCGGAGACGCAGTGAAGTAGATTTCGAAGGATCCCGTCTCCAGAATTTTCTGATTCAAGCTCGACCGTCGACGCTTAGCCTGAACTGACGACCTTCGTCAATGCGCGGGCGACTGTTGCGGGAGTTGTTTCCGCAGCAGTTCCTCTACGTCGCCGATCTTGTCTCCCAGCAAATTGAGTTTCTGTGACAGGCCCTGAATCTCAGACTCTGCGCGGCGGTTGACGTCAAAGTCCAACTCGCTGCGCAGACGATCTTTCTTATCCTGCCGGTTCTGGCTCATCATGATCACCGGCGCCTGGATCGCCGCCAGCATCGATAAAAACAAATTAAGCAAAATAAACGGATAAGGGTCCCACGACCGCTGGCCCATAGTAATGCTGATTGCCCCGTAGACTGCAAGCGAAACCAGCGCCGCAATGATGAACGTCCACGAGCCGCCGAACGAAGCGACCGTGTCGGCAACGCGCTCGCCGAAAGTCTCCTTCTCCTCGATCACCACATTCGGATTGCGCGCCGCGCGCAGCCGCACCAGGCGCTGCGAGGCGTGAAACTGTCGCCCCAGCACCGACAGCATATCCATCCCCGCATGCGGCTTGCGCTCGATCAAAACAAGAATGTCTTGGCGATCGACCTCCACGCACACCGCCTCTTCCACGGCCTGCGCGCTCGTCATGTGGGGAGTTTGGTCGAGCAGCGACGCGAACCCAAAAAATTCGCCCGGCGCCGGCTCATCCACCACCACCTCCTGCTGATCTTCATCCACAGTGGTCAGCCGCACCGTCCCCGAAACCACCACATACGCGGGCCCCGCAGGGTCGCCGATCTTCCAGATGCGCTGGCGCGTGGCAAAGGTTTTCAGTTCGACCTGGCTGGCCAGCACGGCGATCTCGTCATCGTCGAACAACGCGAACAATGGCACCTGGCGAAGCACTTCGGGTTTGCACGGCATGGAACCCTCCGGGAATTGCTACAGTAAGCTGCGATAAATAAGACGCCAGCAATTATTACAACAAGTCGTCAGTTTTAGGACCTTTAGCCACAGTCCGGAGCAAACACTAATTCAAAGAGGTCTAACTAAGAACTGAGACCTAAGACCTGAGACCTGAGCCCTGATCCCTGAGACCTGAGACCTGAGACCTGATCCCCGAGACCTGAGACCTGGCAACCGAGAACTGGCAACTGAATTTAATTTAGAATTTAACAACGCATGCCAACCGGTTCCGAAATCCGCCGCACCTTCCTCGACTTCTTCATAAAGAAGGGACACCGCGAGGTCCACTCCTCCTCGCTCGTCCCGGCCAACGACCCGACGCTCCTGTTCACCAACGCCGGCATGAACCAGTTCAAGGACGTCTTCCTCGGCCTCGAAAAGCGCGACTACAACCGCGCCACAACATCGCAAAAATGCGTCCGCGCCGGAGGCAAGCACAACGATCTCGAAAACGTCGGCTTCACCAACCGCCATCACACGTTCTTCGAAATGCTCGGCAACTTCAGCTTCGGCGACTACTTCAAAAAAGACGCCATCGCCTACGCCTGGGAGCTCTTCACCT
>JBAWAI010000371.1:0-13484 GCA_049589215.1 Terriglobales bacterium
ATTCAAGGTGTCGAAGAACACCTGGAAGACTCTGGCTCCGATTCCGCAGGCTGCCATGTTTGCCGCGCCCGCGGTGTACAAGGGCAAACTCTATTGCCTTGGCGGCGCGAGTTCCTACCAGGGGACGGCTATCGGGGCGGTGCAGATTTATCAACCGTAGCGGCAACGGTTGGGGATAGGACTTCGGCCTTCGCGTGTTGGCAGCAGCCGCGCGGACAGAAGTGTCCGCGAAATACTTTCGCTGCGCCGAGTTTGGCGGCGTGCGCTCACGCGACCATAAGGTTCACGGCTTACCTGGGGAGGCGGCGGGAGGAATGCCGGAAGGCGAGCCCGCCGAGCCGTGATTGAGATTTGAAATCAGTTTTGCCGCCTGGGCACGCGCTGCCTGGGCGGCTTCTTTTTGTCCCGCGGCATCGAGTGTTTCGGCGAGTTGATTGAAGGCCATTGGAGTTGGCTGAAGATCGGCTGAGCGGGAGAAGTTGCGCGCGGCCTCGGCCAAGTCGCCGGATCTTCGGGCGATCATTCCCAGTCCTAGATAGGCGGAAGGATTTTCGGGTTGCTGGGCGAGGGCTGCTTCGAAATCCCGCTTTGCGTTGGCGGGGTCGTTGAGCGTGAGATTCGCGAAGCCGCGGTTGGTGTGCGCCAGCGCGACGAGTTCGGGGCTCGACGTGAGTTGAATCACCTGGTCGTAGCCTTGAATGGCGCTGCCATTGTCACCATGCTGCTGCGCGTAGGAGGCGATATTCAGTTTGCTGATTGGATCGGCGGGACGGATGGCCTGCGCATGACGGAAATATTGGACGGCTTCGTCGGTTCTGCCCTGGGAGAGAAGCGCGGTAGCGACGTTATCTTCGGCGATGAAATTGTTTGTGGTGACGCCGAGCGTGTGCTGCCAGAGGGTTAAGTTGTCGGTCCAATAGTTGACCTGGCGGTGAAGGGCGAAGGCCAGCGACGAGAGAATGATCAGGCTGGCAGCTGCGAGGGGGATCGACAGCGATCTGGAGGCGGCCGAATTTGTTTTTGCGGGCGGGAGAGACGAGGCAGGCCTCGTCTCTACGACAAGTTCTTTTGCCCGGAGAAATCCCAGGAGATCTGGAATGCCCCAGCAGATGATCACGAAAATTCCGAGGACTGGAATGTAGGCGTAGCGATCGGCCATGGATTGCACGCCGACCTGGACGAGGCCGATCATTGGGACCAGGGTTCCGAGAAACCAGAACCAGCCTACGAACAGATAGCGGCGCTTGCGGAAGATGAGAGCGAGAAGGCTGACCGCGAGAATTCCGACTGCTGACACGGCGGCGGCGGTGAGGTTGATTGCGCCTCCGGGATGGGGATAGAGCGGGGCGAGATTGGCCGGCCAGAAGGTCTTTTCAAGATATTTGGCGTAGGCGAGGGCGGCGTTCGAGAGGTGCATCCAGACGGGGATGCCTTCGTGGCGCGCTGTGCTTTGCGCCTTCATGGTGATGACTGCGCTGGCGGCGGAAAGCGCGAACCAGGGAATTTTTTCGAGGATGAGAGTTTTTAATTTTGCGCCGGGGATTCGCTGCAGGGGCCAGTAGTCGAGGAGCAGGAGAGCGAAGGGAAACGTGATGACCTGCGGCTTGGCCATGAGAGCGAGGGCGTAGAGGATGGTGACGGTGAGGTATCCAATGATGGTTTGATTTCGCGTGCCTGGGTTTTGTGCGCCCGGATTTTGTGCGTCCGGATTTTTCGCGTCCCGTTTTTTTGCGTACCAGCCGTAGGCCCCGAGCGCGAGCAGGAAGAAGAGCATGCTGAGAACGTTTTTGCGCTCGGCGATCCAGGCTACGGATTCGACGTTGATGGGATGAATCGCGAAGAGGGCGGCGACCATGAGGCTGCGCCAGAGCATTCCGGTGACGGCGGCGAGAAGCCAAAACAAGATTGCCGCGTTGACGGCATGCAGGAGGACGCTCACGAGATGAGGGCCGGCGGGGTTCAGTCCGAAGAGCTGGCAGTCGAGTTCGTGCGAGAGCCAGGTTAAGGGATGCCAGTTGGTGGCTCGGGTGGTCGTGAAGGCCCAGGCGACCGAATGCCAGGTGAGGCCGCCGCGGACCTCGGGATTTTGGGTGACGTAGATGTCGTCGTCGAGATTAAGGAAGGGGGCGCGCGCGACCGGGTTGTAGAGCGCGAGCGTGGCGAGAATGAGAAGCAGCGAGAGGATCAGGTTTCGCAATGATGTGTGGTTGTAGGGGTAGCCCCTGCCTCTTCGATTTTATAAGAATTCTTCTGCATATCTGACCCGAAGTGACCCGAAGTAACTGGTCACAACCGCTACAGAAGAATCGAGGGACTGCCGAAGATAGACGTGAGTGGACACACGCCTCAGGACCGCGATCTGTGCGCAGGCTTGGCGTCTGCGTGGCTGGCTTGCGCGTTTTTGGCTTGTGCAGCCTTTGCGCCCGAACTCTTCGGCTGCAAAGGCATGGCTGGTGAAGGCTCGGTTCGGAGCGTCAAGGACTCGACCGAGCCGAAGCTGTGCCTCTCGGACCGCGTTTATTATTTTTCTCTTATCTTCTTTCTTGTTCGTCTGTCCGGCGCGGGCTCAGGACGCACCGAAGGACGCCCCTGACGATCTCTCGAAACTTAGTCTGGATGAACTGGCGAATATCGAAGTTTACAGCGCGTCGAAACATCTGCAAAAAGCGAGCGACGCTCCTTCGGCGGTCACGATTGTGACGGCGGACGAGATTCAGAAGTATGGCTACCGCACGCTGGCTGACATTCTGGAAAGCGTGCGTGGTTTTTACATTACGTATGATCGCGACTACAGCTTCGTGGGCGTGCGGGGCTTCGGGCGTTTGGGAGATTCGAACAACCGAATTCTGGTGCTGATCGACGGGCACCGGATCAACGACAACGTTTTCGGAGAGCCCTACCTGGGAACGGAGTTTCTGGCGGACGTGGATCTGATCGATCGGGTGGAGATCATTCGCGGGCCGAGTTCGTCGCTCTATGGAGCCGATGCTTTCTTTGCGGTGATCAATGTGGTGACGCGCAAGGCTTCGCAGATGAAGGGAGTGGAGCTGTCGTTTACTCCCGCCAGCTTTGGCACCTTTGAAGGGCGCGCGACTTATGGCGGCCAGTACCGCGGGATAGACCTGCTGCTTTCGGGGACGTTTTACAACAGCCAGGGAGAGACTCTGTTCTTTCCGCAGTTTGACAGCCCGGCGACGAACAACGGGATCACCAGCAATACGGACTATGAAAATTATCAGCAAGTGCTGGCTACGATCAGTTATCGCGGATTCACGCTGCAGGGATTGTTCCGGGCGCGGGACAAGGGAGTTCCAACCGCTTATTACGGCGCGTTGTTTAACGATCCGGCCACGCGGAACCTTGACTACCATCAGTACCTCGATCTGAGTTACCAGCATCTGCTGAGCGAGAAGTGGGATTTGACGGCTCGGACGTCCTACGATCAGGCGCGGCTGCAAGCGCCGGTGGCGTATTCGACGGGACTGCCTGACCCACCCACAACGGTGGACACCTACTCGTTCCGCGGGAACTGGTGGGACGGTGAAGTGAAATTGAGCGGAACCCTCTTCAAGAAGCACAGAATCACGGTGGGCACCGAGATCACGGATAACTTGCGGCAGGACCAGGGCGACTACACGGCGCTCGGCAACACCTTCGTTCCGGTGGCGCAAACCTCGGTGATCGCGGCGGTGTATGCGCAAGATGAGTTCGCCATCGCGAGCAAACTGACTTTGAACGCCGGTGTTCGCTACGATCATTACTCCAATTTTGGCGGGACGACCAACCCGCGCCTGGGGCTGATCTATCATCCCTTTCATCCGACTACTCTGAAACTGCTTTATGGGACGGCGTTCCGGGCACCGGAGCCATTTGAACTAACGCCTGATTATGGGTCTTTTTTTGATAACAACCTGCAGTTGAGGCCAGAGACCATTCGAAGCTTCGAAGGCGTGGTGGAAGAGGAACTGGGGCGGCATTTCACACTTTCCGGCAGCGTTTTCCGCAACCAGATTCGCGACCTGATCACGCTGGAGACGAATCCGGATAACCAGGAGGAGTACGAGAACTCCGAAAAAGCAAATGCGGTGGGCGTGGAAGTGGAGTTAGACGCCCGCATGGCCGGCGGTCTCGAAGGCAGGGCCAGTTATAGCTACGTCGATGCGGAGGAACCCGTGACCAACCAGATTCTCGCCAACTCCCCGCAGCATTTGAGCAAGTTGAACCTGAGCTACCCGTTGGTGAAGAAACGGCTGTTTGCCAGCGTTGACGCGCAATATACGAGTTCCGCGCTGACGTTGGCTGGAAACACCGTCAGCGGATACCCGGTTTTCAATGTGACGCTGTTGGGGCACACGCTGGGGAAGCACATGGATCTTTCGGGAAGCATTTACAACATTTTCGACAAGACGTATTTCAATCCTGGCCGGCCCGAGGATGTTCAGGATTCGATTCAGCAGGATGGAAGGAACTTCCGGATCAAGGTTACGGCCAGGTTTTGAAGATTTAGAGTAATAAGCCGTTTTAATCGAGACCGGCGAGTAGGCAAACCTACTCTCGATATCTTTCAAGCTCGACATCTTATCAATCTCGACATCTATCAAAGAGAAAAGCCCTCAGAGTTTGAGGGCTTTCTGACTTACTAAGAGCAATTAGAAGCTAGCTGTTGCCCGCTACCTGGCGGAGTTTTTCCGGCAGGAAGTGATATGGGGGCCAGGGACCGCTTACGACCATCTCGCAGTTTTTGAGCTGCTTGGCGGCTGTGGAGTAGCGGTTCTGATATTTTTCGATGGATTTGGTGTCGATCAGGTGGGCTATGTCGAGGAGCATGCCGTCGGAGGCTACGCGTTTACAGCTCACTTCCTCTTCTAACGGGTTGAAGAGTTTGTGAACCTGCACGGAGAGCGCCCGGGCCTTAGTCTGCCGCTCGCGCTCTCGCGAAGCTTTTTCGCGGAGCTTGGCGAGATACTCGCGGCCTACGGTGTCCGGTAAGATGATCTCTTCCATGTTGCCACGCAGCGAACCGTCACGCACGACCAGCTTGATGCGCATTTCGGATTTGCCACGCAGACGCGCGACGCTCTCGCAGAAGGTGCGCCGGTTGGAGCGCACGGCCTGACGAATGGCATCTTCGGTATCGAAAATTGTTCCAAAGCGGAAAGGCAAAACGGTTGAGGTTCGGAAGCTCTGGCTCACGACGCGGGCATGTTCCAGAACTGACTTCTCGTCCAGCTTAGAGGTTGCGCGGTCGTATTCACTGACGATGACTGCGAAGTCTCCACTGGGGTAGCTCATGACGGGGGCTGAGTTAACGCCGTGAATACCATCTAAAACGAATGGGCGGCGGGCGCGAACACCATTTGGAAGGGTCTGGTGTTCCGTGAGGCAGTACGCATACCACGACATGCATTCTCTCCGAATTGCACCGGGGCCTTGGGCACCCTTTAGATTTTATTAAGAACTTGGGGCTGCTCTGCTCCTACCTGGGAGACGGTTGGTTTGTGAAACCTAGAGACGAGACAGGCACTAAAGTAACGTGTCTAACGCGATACTACTGCGGGTCAGTGTAATTTGCAACCTTAGTTAATGTAGGTGCATCGCTTTTTGTCTGAACCTGCGGCGGAATCGATTTTGGCGAGGTATTCTGCGGGTTTTTCGCGGGGCGGGTCATGCGCGCGGCCGGTGGAAAAATACCAAGTTTTGTATATTACCTGCGGTCATATTCTGGATAGAGCAGCGGGTAGGAGTTGGGATTGCTCGCCGCGCCGGCTTGTGATTTTTGCAGGGTTGTGTACTCGGTTTTGGCCTCTTTCAGGATGGGAAGATTGGGGTCGGCGTCTCTCCATAGGGTCAGGAAATCTTTGTAAGCAGCCAGGGCGCGGACCTGGGCGGCGTCGGCTTCAGGGCTTTGACCTTGCGCGGGCTTAGATTGGAGAGCGTTGGATTGCGAGGCGGCGCCCGGCTGCGGGGATGCGGCAAGCAAGGCATTGGCTTCAATGGCGTTGGCTCGAGCGAGGCCGAGGTGAGCGAGGGCGCCGGTCCAGCAGTTCCAGACGATGCCGCTGTGGTCAATGATCTTCTGAAATTCGGCGGCGGCGGCGGGGCCCTGGTTGGCGGCGAGGTAGGCTTCTCCGCGGATGTAGACGTGGTAGAGACAGGACGGATTAGCGGTGAAGGGAATGGCGCCTAGCTCGATGCGAGTGGAGGCTTGCAGCGCATTCAGCGCCGAGTCCGCCTTTTTATTGTTCTGCGTATTGTTCGTCGTATTGTTCAACGACAACTGAGCCTGAATCGCGGGCAGCCACAGCGATTGCACCTGCGTGTCGAGCGGAAACCTCTTTTCCAAATCCTGGGCCAGAGATTCGGCTCGCGCGGTGTCACCGGCCAAGGCAAAGGCGAGGGCGGCTTCGGTCTCAACGCCCTGGCTGGTGGGGGCCAGCTTCAGCGCCTCGGCTGCGGTGCGGCGGGCTTCTTGCGGATCGCCGTAGGCGGCTTCGCGCTGGGCGGCGATCGCCTGCCAGGTTGCGCCGGTTTCTTTGCTGTCGGCGCGGATGGCGGAATCGACGGCATGTTTCGTCAGTTCGCGTGACCTGGCGAGATGGCCGGCGTAGGCCTCGGTGTCAGACGCGAGCGCGATTCCGTAGAACTCTGCGGGCTTGCCGGCGAACCAACGCTGCTGTTCGGCCATGGCGGATGGATCGGCGCGGAGGAATGCGAGCGCGTAGAGAGCAATGCGCAGCATGGGATCGTCTTCCTTGCGCGCCTGCGCTTCGTGAATCATCTCGTGGGCTTCGTCAAAGCGCTGAAGGGAGATGGCGTAGTTGGCCAGATTCAGGTATTGGCCGGCCTGGTCGCGCGTTTGACGCATGCCCTGCTGGGTGATCTCGGCGGCCTTGGCGTACTGACCCTGGTATTCGAAGACAAGGCCGAGATTGTAATAGGGTGCGCTGACACGCGGATAGTTTTCGATCGACTGCTGGTAGGACTCGGTGGCCTTGTCGAGTTCTCCGGTGACATTCTGATAGTAGCTGGCGGCGATACCGAGCTTCTCCGGTTCGCTGGTGCGTTCGCGCAATTCGAAAGCTTTGGTGAGATATTCGTGGGCGCGCCCCAGGTCGAGGAGATCGAAGTAGTCGGTGCCTGCCGCCTCATATCCCATGGCAAAATTAGGATCGAGCTGAATGGACCGCTGGTGGTAGGGCAGGGCGGCGGCGGGACCTTTTTCGTTGAACGCTTTTTTGCCAAGGCTGAATGCCTGCAAGGCTTCGAGTGAGGGCGTGGTGGCAGCGGCGAGCGGGACGTCGTACTTCTGCACGGTGGAGAGAGACTCACCGAGTTCGCCTCGCAGCCGGGACGCGGACTTGCCGAGAACATCGAGGACCTTCTCCTTGGATGATGTGGTCATCTGATTTTCGGTGAGGGGGTCATCACTCTCGCAGTTGACTGCTCTCAAATCGAGAACGTATTCGCTGCCGAGGCTGCTGATTGATCCGGCGATATAGGCCTTGCCGCCGGCGCGCAGACAGAGTTCGCGAGCGACAGCGGGGGTGATTTTCGTGTCCGCGGGGCGCGTCATCAGGCGCAATGTTTTTGCGACGCGGCTGTCAGAGAGCACATTCAGAAACGGCGATTGACGGAGAGAGATGCTGAGCGCGGTCTTGAGCGTGTCGTCGAATATGGCGTCGCCGGTGGTGTTGGTGAAGTCGGCGAGCACGATGGTGTCCTGCTCGGTGAGTTTGGCGGCGCGGCGAAAGCGCAAATACCAGGAGGCGCCAGCGATGAGAACGCCGATGAGGATCACGGGGCCGAGAATCTTCCAGGAATAAAGAGGGCGGCGCGAGATTGGCCGGGCTTCTCGGACTAACTGCTCCGTCACGAGGACGGGACCGGGTGGTGGCGCGTCTCCTGCCACGCCTGCACTTGCATTCGCGGGCGAACCGCCATTCGCCGCACCAGCGATCGGCGACCCACCGTTTAAGGGAGCGATGAAGCGATAGCCGCGCTTGGGCACGGTCTCGATGTAGCGGGGAGTGCCGGCTTCGTCTCCGAGGGATTCGCGCAGTTTCTTGATGGCGTTGTAGAGGCCTTTGTCGAAATCGACGAAGGTGTCGGCGGGCCAGATGCGGTTGCGCAGATCGTCGCGGGTAACGAGCTTGCCGGGGTGCTCGAGCAGGATCTGAAGAATCTGGAAGGGCTGTTCCTGGAGTTTGACCCTGACGCCGCGTTTGCGGAGCTCTCCCTGAACGGCGTCGAGCTCGAATGGACCGAAGCTGATGGGCCGTCCGGATGGTTCGGCTGAGGGCAGAGGTTCTGCGGGCTCCATCGCGAACGGAGTCTATCACAGTTAGAAGCCGGGATAGATAACTGGCTAACTACCGCGCTAAGAGCCACTTACCTGAATAGGAAAAGAACAGGCGTGGAACAGGCGCAGGTGGTTGTGGGGGAATCGTGTGCATGCGATAAGTGCGCCCAGAGCCGAGCAGTCGGGAGGCTCGGCAGCCGGGAACCAGGCGAAGCGTAAACGCGGCCCAGGGCACGGCGCTACTTCAACAAGGAGAATCGATATGAAAAACCTGGACAAGAAAAACCTCGGTATGACGAACCCTGGCATGACACAGGGAAAGCGATTTGGGATGAGCTTCTCGAAGATTCGGGGAGCGGTGTGTAGTTTCACGGTGGTTTCGCTCTTAGCTCTGTCGCTGGCCGCGTTGGGTGGGCTGGCTGGAGCGCAGACTCGGGACATTAAATGGGTTGGGGGTTCTGGCGGGTTGGCGGCTAGCGGGGCGGGGGGACATGCGCCGGAGCCGGAAAACGCGCATTCAAACTTGACTCACATCGACGTGTTCTACAGTTTCTGCACGCTGATTTCAAATCTTGGTAACTGTCTGGGATTCCAACCGGTGGCGAGTGTGATCCTGGATAATGGGAACGCGGTACCGGGCGCGCTCTATGGGACGGACTTGGGTGACTGGGGCCCTCCTTGCGTTGGCGCTGGAGCTACCGGTGGCGCCAATCCGCTGGAGTGCGATCCGCCCTACCTGCCTCGGGGCCAGATGTTCATGTACAGCGGCGGTGTGGAGACGGTTCTTCACCAGTTCAACAACTTTAGCGGGGATGGCTGGAACCCCGCTGCCGCCCTAACTCAAGACGCGACCGGAAACTTGTACGGCACTACCTACGGCGGCGGAGCCTCGCCTACAGGTTACGACAATTGCATCCCGACTGGTGGTTGCGGAACGGTGTTTGAGCTTTCGACTCCGTTCGGAACGAGCGGGTCTTATAAAATCCTTTACAACTTCGAGGGCGGGCCGCTGGGTGGAACAATGGATGGTGCGAATCCGGCCGGTACGCTGATTGAGGACAGTGGCGGCAACCTCTATGGCACGACGGTCTTCGGAGGCCTTTACAGTCAGGGGACGGTGTTCGTTCTGTGTAACCCCAACGCTCCTGCGGCTGCATTCTCGTGCCCCATGGGCGCGGGCGGTGCCTGGATGGAGCAGGTGATCTACAACTTCGGCGCGTCTGGCCCGGCTGACGGAGCAAGCCCAGTTGCCGGTCTGATCGCTGATGCCTCTGGAAACTTATACAGCACCACCGAATACGGAGGCCCTGCCGGTTCTGGGACGGTGTTTGAACTCTGCGCTCCCGGGGTAGCGTCGGGCGACAGTTCCCCGTGTGCGAACAACCTTCCAAGCTGGCAAGAACACGTGCTGTACTCCTTCTGCGCCGTTGCCGGCTGCGCCGACGGAGCAAACCCTGTTGCTGGTCTGATCCAGACAACGGTCGGGCCAAAGAGTTTCTTGCTGGGAACCACAGAGTGGGGCGGAACGGCTGGAGCTGGGACAGTTTTTGCGATCGAAAACTCCACCGACTACGTCATCTACTCTTTCTGCGTTAAAGCCAATTGCTCGGATGGCGCGAACCCGGTCGGTGGTCTAATCATGGATGGTAGCGGCACCGTCTATGGCACTACCGAGGCCGGTGGAAACTATACGTGTCAGACATTCCCTGCCTCACTCGGTGGCTGTGGTACAGCGTTCTCGATTGCGAATCCGCTCGTCGTTGGATCGATGCCGCAGACCTTTTACACCTTCTGCAATCGTTCCCAGTGTCCCGACGGGATGGGTCCAGCCGCGGCCTTGACTCCGAACGGAGCGGACTACACTCACCTGTTCGGGACTACGCAATACGGCGCCATCGGAACACAAGGAGGTCAGTATCAAGCGTACTCCGGAGGTCAGGGCACGGTGTTCGAGTTTTATCCGTGCTCCATCATCTGCGTTGCGGTTCAACCTGGGACGATGTCATGGGGGAATGTGGCGGTGGGTGCGATGGGCGTTGGGCAGTTCGTTAAGGTCACCAACAATGGAACCCAGGCCGTGCAGATCACCAGCATCGAGATCAGCGGGGAGTTTGCCTTCACTAAGGTTAAAAAGGGAGGCTGCGTCAGCGGCGGCATTCTGAAACCAGGAGCTACCTGCGAGATCGGCGCTACTTTTGATCCGACTCAAACGGGCTATCAGACGGGGCAAATCACGATCACGGAAAAGGCTGACGGTGCTATGCAAACCGTGGCTCTTTCCGGAACGGGGGTCGAGTAACGACGCTCGTTAATCGTTAGTCTCCCATCCTTGCGCTGGTCGCGCAGGGATGGGATTTTTCTTTTTCGGGTGGTTTAGGTGCGCAGGTTCTTAGTGATGCTTCTGGGCAGCGGTGGCGGCGCGTTCTTGCAGGGCGATGGTTACTACTCGAAGCATTTCGCCGGCGGGGGCTGGCTTGCCGGTCCAGATTTCGAATTGGCGGGCGGCTTGATGAACGAACATTTCTATGCCGGCGATGACCGCCATGCCTTTCGAGCGGGCGATCTGGAGCAGACGGGTTTCGACCGGGTCGTAGACCATGTCGAAGACCACCTTGGCTTGAATCTCATCTTCTTTGAGCGGGCAGTCTTTGGTGTTGCCCATGCCGACTGGAGTGGCGTTGATGATGACGTCAAACTGGATCTTGCGGAGGTCGGCTCGCTTGATGACTTTGGCTTTGGCCTGGCGGGCTAATTTTTGAGCTTTGACGGCGCTGCGATTCAGAATCCACACCTCGGCGCCGCGCTCTTTCAAACCGAAGACGGCGGCCCGCGCTGCGCCGCCCGCGCCGATCACGAGGACTTTGGAACTCTCGATGGTTATTCGCTGCTCGAGCGGACGAAGCACGCCGACGATATCGGTATTGAAGCCGTAGAGCTTGCCGTCCTGACCGCGGACGACGGTATTGCAGGCTCCAATTTTGGCGGTGTGCGCGTCGGTGTTATCGAGATGCTCGACGATGGCTTGTTTGTAGGGCATGGTGACACTCATGCCGTGGAGCGGAATCTCGCGCACGCAATAGAGAAGATCCTTGAGGGTTTTGGCGTGCAGGCCGACATAGACGCCGTTGACGTTTTCGCGGCGGAGCGCGGTATTCATGATGATGGGCGAGAGCGAATGCTCGATGGGATCGCCGGCGACGCCGTAGATGCGGGTGGCGGCGTCGACCTGTTCGATGCGGTAGATGCCGCGCAAATCGCGCGCGCTCATCTGGCCGGGCGCGGTTTTTGATTCGGCGCTGACGGCGCCGAAGGTGAAGACGCTGCCGGCGCGCACACTGAGCACACGGCTGATGATGCCCTGTTCGCCCATGCACAATCCGATGAGCGCGTTCTTGTCGCTCTGGGCCTGCAGGAATTTCATCATGGTCACGTTGTCAGAGAGCGTGGTGGCGGTGGTGACGATCTTGTAGAAATCGGCGGGAACCTTGAGCATCTTGTCGAGCGTGGCGTCGAGGTTGCGGGTAGCGCGGAAGTCGTGAAAAGAAACGATGATGCCCGCCGTCTTGCGGAGACGGGCGAGAACTTCGGGCTTGATCTTGAGAGCGCTCTCAAGTTCGATGTCGACGATTTGACATCCGGCGGCGTGCGCTTTGTTGAGAATGGCGAGTTCAGCGGCGAGCGAACCCTTGAACTTGCCGCCATTGGCGGCACGGCGGCAGGTACCGATGGCGGTTATGTACTGATGGGTCTCGAGAAAACGGCGAACCTTGAGCAAGGCGGTGAGGGGCTGCTTGAGGTAATCGAGGCGGAACTCGATGAAAGGGTTGTCGCGGGCCATGGACTCGGCCGTCTGGATCATTTCGTCGGTGTTATCCGCGCTCAAGGCGAGGCAGACTTTTGGCAGCCGCAGGGGCAGAAGGCGGGGCGCGAAAGTGGGCGATGAGGCCAATACCATGTAATTGAAAGGACGGCGCGATATTACAGGGGCGTAAGACGAGATGCAACTGGCGATTGCAGGAAGGGGGGCCGGAACACTTTGGGCGGCGAGGCCTCTAATACCCTCGTAACCTTGACCCTTACCCTGCCGCTTGTTACTTTCCGGATGTAACCCTTGTCTTGCCAGAGAGATAGCTGGGTGCCGCGAGCGGGACTACGGGCGGTGGGGGGGCTGGAGTCAACATGAAGAAAACAGGAATGTTAGTGCTGTTTGTGGCGAGCCTGGCGTTTAGCCAGACGACGCCGGTAACCACGACGATGCCGGCTACGCCGAATGACAATGGAATCGTGGACAGCACGGCGAGCGTGCCCTATGTGCGCTACCAGACGCCGACGCAGGCGGATATTTATTGTGCGGGGTTCATCTCCAAGGACAAGCTGCCAAACGCCAAGTATGTGAATGGCGGCCTGGAGTCGCCCACGTCGACCAAGTTCGACAATGGGGAACTGGTCTACCTGACTGGGAAGGACTACCAGCCGGGCAGTCTCTATACGATCGTCCGCGAACTGCGGGACGTGAACGAATATGAAATCTATGCCGGGATGCGCAGACTGCTGAACAGCATCGGGCATCCGTACGCGGAGATAGGACGCGTGCGCATTCTGGATACGCGGGCTCATAGCGCGGTCGCGGAGGTTGAGTTCAGCTGCGATCCGATCAATCCGGGCGATGTCGCGGTGCCGTTTGTCGAAAAGCCGCCGGTAGCTTTCCACGTGCCTGGGCATTTTGACCGTTACGCGCCAGCGAATGGCAAACTCACGGGCCGCATCGTTCTGGGCAAAGACTTTGACACGATTCTGGGCGCGGGCGTGAAGCTCTATCTGAACGTTGGGTCGAATCAGGGCGTGAAGGCGGGCGACTACTTCCGGGTGGTGCGTAACTATACTTCGACGCTGCGGGATCCGGTCGACTCGCTGTCATTTAAGGCGCAGATTTCGGAAGACACACAAGTGGCCTCGCCCACTTTTGAAGCGAACTATCTGACCAAGAGCAAAGGCCCGAATATTCACGTAGAAGATCTGCCGCGGCGCGCGGTCGGCGAGATCGTGGTGTTGAGCACCACGCCGACGTCATCGGCGGCGATGGTCGTCTTCGCACTGGAAGACGTCTATGCCGGCGACACGGTTCAACTCGACCCGCAAGAGTAACGGTTGGTCGAGAACGGTTTTTGAAGGGCAGAGGAAACTC
>JBAWAI010000372.1:0-7931 GCA_049589215.1 Terriglobales bacterium
CGCCGCTCGGATGAGCTGCCGGTGCGTGCGATCCCCCACCGCCACCCCCGCCGTGCGATGCAGGCGCGCTTGGCTTGCTGCCTGCCAGAGCGATTGCGGTAAAGACGAATACTGCCAGTGCGACCGACCAGATCGCGAGAAAAAATCTTTCTGTCCTGCTTGAATTCATGAGCGACTCCTGAAGAGATGCGAAGCGTTTCACCTTCGAATACAGAAACACAGGTCACGCGTGATACACGTAGCCTGCGCTCCCAGCCTAGTGTTTTTCGATGAGCGCTCTTGGGTCGAGTGCCCTTGGGGTAAGGGCCGGCACCGGCCTTCGAAGCGCACTAATTTCACACCGGATTGCCATCCGGTGTCAAGGTTCGGGGACAGATATGTTTGTAAAAAGAGCGGGATCCTGATGGCAATGGCGGTACGTAGGATGGCTAACGGTGGGCTGGGCAGGCTTCAGGCGAGGCAATCACCCTGCTCAGAATTTCGTTTGCCAGGTTGAGAAAAAAAATTCCTTCGCGCTAGCTGACGGCGTTCGCCGCGCCGAGGAAGTCGACTTCATCCACTGCAATTGCGATATTTCGTCAATTGACGCGATCCCGATTGCTTACAAGACCCCCGGCGCGGGATGGCACGGCTTTTACCACTTCAGTTGAACGATGGAGCCTGACTTGGGCAACGGTGCAACTGGCGGGCGAAAACCATACATCAGAGAGGTGCCGCTCAGAAAGGCCAAACTGGACTTAAGAATAGATCTTCCCATCTTCTGACGGGATTGGCCGAAGCTTTTCGGTTGGAGGTTGGTATGGCAATGCGCCGCTTGCAGTGGTTTTCTCTTCTTTTCGTTGCCCTCGGGTTCGCGTGGGTGCCTCTCTTACAGGCCGCCTCGCAAGCCACGGGGCCGGAATACCTCTACACGTCGAATTTTGGAGATTTCACTATCTCTGCATTTTCCATCAATACCGATACCGGGAAGCTCAGCAAGATCAGCGGCTCGCCGTTTCCCGTCGGAATTGGTCCGGAAGCGTTTGCCGGGAGCCGTAATGGCCATTTTCTTTATTTGTCCCTGGGCGAGTGGTCGGAAGGCGGGCCGTGCGGAAATGACCTGGCGCAGGCCGTCAGTTATGCGATCACACCCGCAACAGGAGAGTTGTCGCAACTGGACGATGTAACTCTGCCGGACTATTGTCCATCGGACTTGATTGTCGATCGGACGGGCAAGTTTGTATATGTGGCGCTGATTGACTGGGGGCCTCCCAAGGTCGGTGCGATCGGGGCGTTAAAAACCAAAGATGGGATGCTGACGCCGGTTGACGGCACACCCTTTTTGTCGCCGATACAGGTTCCCGACGGGCAGAACCCGGCCATCGGGACATTGGCGCTCTCGCATGATGGCACGGTGTTGTATGCGTCGGATCCAAATAACGCAGCTGGGATTCTCATCTTCGACCGCGACACCAGCAGCGGCGCGCTGACGTTCAGCACGACGTTCAACTCGGGAACGCCTTTCGGACCGATCGCGATCACGCCGTCGGGCAAGTACCTGGTGGCGGCTCCGCCTTTGGGAAGCGGAATGTACGTGTACTCGATCGGCGCTGACGGCGATTTGACGCCGGTGCCCGGTTCGCCGTTTGCGAGTCCGAACAACAACATCGTCAATGGCATGAGCATCTCGCCGAATGGAAAATTTGTGGTGGTGGCGGAACAGGGAGGAATTGTCGTGCAAAAGATTAGTCCCAAAAATGGCGCCTTGACGCTGGTGCCGGGTTCTCCGTTCGGAGGTTACATCCCTTACACCGTCACGTTCGACCCGTCCGGAGAGTTTGTCTATGTGCCGGGCACGGCATACAGGATGGACGCCGAGACTGGCGTTCTGACAAAAATCGGGGACTTCAAAACCGGGAATTACGCGATCGACATTACAGCGGTCAAGTAATAGATGTGAGAATGGGGATACACCGGGAGCGGCGGTGCTGGCATCCGGGAGCGTCGGTGGTGGTGCCGCCGGTGCGGGTCGGGCCGCCGGCTATTGCACTCGTTTGAGGTCCTGGATCCAATCCGTTTCCCACGTTTTACCGCCGTCCGTTGATTCAGCCTGCTCCCAGCGGCCTGAGGTGGGTGTGATCCCGGACCATATGAACCGTGTGCGGACTGGTTTCCCGTCTTCGGTGTCGTCGTTCGCATAGAACGTGCCGACGCCATTGTGGAAGCTGCCTATCACAGGCGGCCCTATGGGCGCGAGCGGCTTCCTGCTGTCCATCCACCAGATCGACCACTGCCCCGACTTGGCGTCGAACGATCGGGGAGCGACGCCGCGGTAAGTGCCGCCCGGAACTTCGAACACGGTGTCGTCGACATTGGCGTAGCCACCCATCAGTGGCTGGCAGAATAATGTCCCTTCGAATTCGATCCACTCGTGACTGTTAACGAGACGATGCTTCAGCTTTCGATGATGGACCTGCCAGCGTCCGAATAAAAAATCGAAGTCATGCAGTCCCGGCACCGCGCTTTCCGCATGACCCGTCTCTTCTCTCGAACCGCGGGAGGACTGAGCGACCAGGGAGGACTGAGCGGCCGAGGGGGACTGAGCAAGAGATAGCGCGGACACCATCAGCCCAAGAATCAGCCATAACGTTACTGCCGGGAGCTTATGCATTCGCAACGTTTGACTCCTTTTTCGTAACAAGATAACAATACGCGGATCCTGCGCATGCACCCGGTCCAGTTCCTGTGTCACTAATTCATCGCTGAATTCACGAGCTTCACTCGAAGACATGTGAACATTAGACGTTATACAACTCAAAATGTTTTAAGTGGGTGTTTAACGGGAGATTACGCCCATTGAGAAAAATCGGCCTGACCCGGGATCAATAAGTGTAATGGCGATGTTTCAACACTCACCGACTGGATGCACGTCACCGTTTTTTCTCTCGTTTCTTAAAGGCTTTTCTTTTCTGCAGATCGGGGCCCTCAAGCGACTTGTATGCGTCCGGGAAGTATAACCTCAACCTTGCGAGCGCTGGATCAAGGAATCTCTCTGTATAGTCATCTTGGCTGACTCCCTTGGGCTGATTTGTCGCCCGTATGTCCTCTAAAAGAGCTGCTCTAAGAACTTGTGCGTCAGCCCGACCCCAGTCATTTCGTACTTTTTCGACGAGCACCGGAGCTTCAATGGGAGAGTTCACCACCAATCCTCCGCTGTGCTGATAGCGGACGGCCAACAAGCTTCGATTAACAATCTGGCCGATGAGAACATAACAGACATCCCCAACTTTCACGGTATATAGACCCTCAAAATTTCTTTCCATTGGCCGAGGGCCTTTCTTCCGTTCTTCGTCGCTCCACCAGTGAGGCACGCGTGGGTCGTATTCATCACTGAAGTACATGAACATGAAAGCATCCACGCCAACTTGTTTACCGGGCGGTTTATTGCCCACTTCAAGTTTGGATAGCCTTTTGTCATTGAGGTGCTGGATTAACTCTGGGAGGCGACAGGGCCGCGTCGCACCAACTCCCTCACTTGTGGCGACACCTTGGGAGGAGTGACCCCTAGCACGCCGACTTCAAATGAACTGGGAGAGTCGTCAGCAATAAAACCCTCAGAGACAGCGGCGCTATCGATCCCCGGCGATTGGGCATTGATCTGAGTCAGTTCGTCAATTAATTCTGCCACGGATTTCTGAGAATAATCACTGACGACAGAAGGCAGAGCGCACGCGTTCAAGACGGAAGGGATAATCAAAGCGGCGAATAACCCTCGGCAACGGATCATCGGAAGATTCTATATCTCAGTTGTCGTTAACAGCCATAGGCGGATCGGCGAAATCGCCCCTTTAAATATAGTTGACTGTGGCAAGTATATATATGCTATTGTCAACTTCATTGGGGGCGCCCATGGCCGAGTCTCATACTCTCAAACAGGTGAACGCGATTCGCGCGTTCAATCGCTTTTATACCCGCAAGATCGGCGTGCTCGATGGAATGGCCAGCAGCCCGTTCTCTCTTGCCGAGGCCCGCGTACTCTACGAGGTGGCCAATCGTCAGCGGCCCACCGCCACTGACATCCGCAAGGAGCTTGGGCTCGATGCCGGCTATATGAGCCGCATGTTGCGCGATTTCGAACGCCGGAAGCTCGTCACGCGGGAGCGCTCCAAGACGGACGAACGACAGAGATTCCTCTCGCTGACCAGCAAGGGGCGGGGCGCATTTACTCCTCTTGACGCGCGCTCGAACCGTGATGTGGCCGCCATGCTCGAAGGCCTGTCGCCCACTGAGCGGAAGCTACTGGTGGACTCGGTGCAGACGATCCGCAGACTCCTGGGCGACGCTGCGGATGCGCAAACCTCTTATTTGCTGCGACCGCATCAGCCGGGCGATATGGGGTGGGTCGTCCATCGCCAAGCCATTCTTTATGCCAACGAATATGGGTGGGATGGGACCTACGAGGGGTTGGCCGCCGAAATTGTGGCGCAATTCATCAAGAGTTACGATCCCAAGCGCGAACGCGTCTGGGTGGCTGAAAAAGATGGAGAAAGAGTTGGCGCGGTTTTCGTTGCCAGGGGATCAGACCAGGTTGCCAAACTGCGGCTGCTGCACGTGGAACAGCAAACGCGCGGACTCGGCATTGGCAAACGGCTGGTCGAGGAATGTATCCGGTTCGCGCGGCAGGCAGGCTACCAGAAGATGACCCTGTGGACGCAGAGCATTCTCCACGCAGCACGACACATCTACGCAAAGGCAGGCTTCCAGGTCGTGCACGAAGAAAAGCATCACAGCTTTGGAAAGGATCTAACGGCGGAGACGTGGGAACTTGACCTAACGACGACCGCGTAGCCGGAGAATTCCTCAATGGGTCGCGAGGACAGGCATCCGGGTTACGTCCGGGTAGTGGTTCGTGGTGGAGATGGTGTAATTAGGCGATTTTCACTGACTGGGAAGTTGGCTGATTGTGAGATGGGGATTTAGCGTCGACTGAGGGCCGAACGACTCCGAGATGCGGCTATGTCTCTAATCGTAGCCAGTCGCTCTTCAACTCGTTGTCGC
This sequence comes from Terriglobales bacterium, assembly GCA_049589215.1. Taxonomy (GTDB): domain Bacteria; phylum Acidobacteriota; class Terriglobia; order Terriglobales; family Acidobacteriaceae; genus Acidiflorens. The sequence goes on from JBAWAI010000372.1 coordinate 5,038, forward strand.
TAGAAATCGTGCCGTCTGCACGCCACGCCGCAAGGTTGGAGAGATTCGCCATCAGGGGAGATGTGCCATCGGTCGCCGTGACCGAAATAATGGCCTCATCACCTTTGGTGAAAAACACTTTATCGATGGCGTTTTCTGGCCCGTAGCCCTGCTGAATTATTGCGAGAACGGCGGCCTCCCCGGCGTTCAAAACTCTTCGGTGCATTCTTAAGATTCTATCGATAACTGTCGCAACCGGCGATTTTCACTGACTAAGAAATTGTCGATCTGGATTAATTACTGTAACGGCGATTTATCGCCAACACGACCCCAGCCAATAGGCAGGGAGGGCGTCGAGTTACAGTTCTATTTTTGCCCGCGTGGTATCGCCGGATCGGCCGATACTGGATCGGCAGATCCTGATGGCGCGCGCGAAGTCGGCGCGCCGGTAGTTCTGTGCCCACCCTTGGGCGGCAATTTTGCGGCTTCGGCCACGATGGCTCCGGCCCGTTCCTTGCTGATCTTGCATCCGGGATCGGAGATGCGGCATTGCGCGAGCGTGTATTTGCATCCGCAATCGCAGGCTTCCGCATTGAGCTTGTGCAACGCGGCCATGCGCTGTTCCTGCGTCAGTTTTGAGGTGTCGATGCCCGGCAGCAGGGTCGCGCGGTCGGCGTGCTTCAGAGACACTTCACCTGTGTCTTCAAAGGTTTCTATTCTCGCCGGAACCGGCAGATTCAGCAGGGCGCGCGCTTCAATCTCGTAGAGCGCAGGATCGAAGAGCCCGACATGCTTTTGCACCATTTTGCCTTCCGGATTGATGACAAAAAGCGTGGGCAGCGCGCTGATGCCTCCGTAGGCGAGGCGCACCGGCACGGAGGTCATCGCGACCGGATAGTTGATGCCCTTGTCTTTCACGAACGCGCGCAGCCGGTCGGCGTCGGTATCATCGACGTCCATGCCGATAATCTGCACGCGGTCTTGGTATGCCTCCTGAAGCCGGATCAGGCCGGAAATTTCCGCGCGGCACGGCCCGCACCACGTGGCCCAGAAATTCAGCAGCACCACTTTGCCTTTGTACGCCTGCAAGGTGAGTTCTTTTCCGTCGAGGTCTTTGACCTTGAGGTCCGGCGCAGAGTCGGGATCGCGCACAAAACGAATGACCGGCTGCTGTTGCTGCTGCTGTTGTACCGGCTGCTGCTGTTCTGGCTGCAGTAGCTGCGCGCCCGCCGTGAGCGGAATCAGCGCCAGTGCCAGCCCCAGCCCAAGGCTCACCAGCCGGCACACCCGTAGCGCGATCTGGAGACTGGTCCCGCCTGTGCGAATGCTGGTCATGGCTCTTAGAAGATCATAATCGAGAATGGGAGAGGGCATTGTGATGGAATGAATGTCACCCGTACCAATCCTGTGATTGACGCGGGATGCTTCGCGCAGCCAGACTGATTTGTTATGGCAAAAATTCGGGTGGGCATTCTTTTTGGCGGACGCAGCGGCGAGCATGAGGTGTCTTTGCTGTCGGCGGCATCGGTTCTGAAGGCGATCGACAAGACGAAGTATGAGGTGGTGCCGATCGGCATCACCAAAGATGGGCGCTGGCTGACGGCTGAACATGCGGAGAGGCTGCTGAAAGGGGACGCGGCCTTGCTGCCGTCTGGCTCCGACGCGAACAAGGGCGCCCGCGCCACACAGTCTCATTTGCGGGCGGGCGATCCTGGGGCTACGCCGGGCGCCGCTGTGCTGGCTTCGGGAGCCTCAGTCGTGGTGCCGCCGGAGCCGGCGCGGCGCGGCGCGGGCATGGCGCCTTTTCAGACCGAGGCGAAACTGCGCGGAGCAAATCTGGAGGGTGCCGACGTTGGCGAAGCGCCACTGCGCCGCGCGGCCGACCGCGCCATCAACGTCGATGTCATCTTTCCCGTGCTGCACGGCACGTTTGGCGAGGATGGGACGATTCAGGGATTGCTCGAACTGGCGGACATGGCATACGTCGGAGCGGGCGTGCTCGGCTCCGCGGCGGGCATGGATAAAGACGTGATGAAAGCGCTCTTTCGCAACGCGGGCTTGCCCATCGTGAAGCATGTGACCGTGCTGCGCTCGGCGTGGGAGGGCTCGCCGCGCAAAGTTGAGAAGCTGGTCGAGTCGAAGTTGAAGTACCCGGTGTTTGTGAAGCCGGCGAATCTGGGATCGTCGGTTGGAATTTCGAAGGCGCATGATCGCAAAGAGCTGGGCCCCGCGATCGCCGAGGCAGCAAAGTTCGATCGCAAGATCGTGATCGAGGAGGGCGTCGGCGGCAAGAAGAACAAAGCCCGCGAGATCGAATGCGCGGTGCTCGGCAACGACGATCCGAAAGCATCGGTCGCGGGCGAGATTGTTCCCTGCAAAGAGTTCTACGACTACGACGCGAAATACCTGGCGGAAGGCTCGGATCTGGTCATTCCCGCCAAGCTGACGAAGGCGGAGATGAAGCGGGTGCAGGCGCTCGCCATTGAGGCGTTTAAGGCGGTAGATTGCTCGGGCCTGGCGCGCGTCGATTTTCTGATGGAGCCGAAATCGCGGAAAGTGTATGTGAACGAGATCAACACCATGCCCGGATTCACCGCGATCAGCATGTATCCCAAGCTGTGGGGCGCGACGGGCGTCTCGTATCCCGAACTGATCGACCGGCTGATTCAACTGGGGATGGAACGGCATCGGGATAAAAAGCGGAATCAGTACAGCCGGTGACCGGTTCTCAGTTTTCGGTTGCCAGTTGCCAGTACCACGGCTTGGCATCTCGTTTTGAACCACCGGCGATTGAAAGCTGGCAACTGGCAACTGAGAACTGCTCTTCTCCAAGTACAATAGACAGGCGTGGCAGTTTAGGACTGCGGTTAGCGCGAATCAGGGCGGCATCCCGAACTGCCTTTCAGACGAGGGAC
>JBAWAI010000373.1:0-7409 GCA_049589215.1 Terriglobales bacterium
GTGTAGTAGCGGCCACGAGGAGCCTGATCCTCCATGAAGCTGGTTGCAAGAGAAAGGCACTGCGCGATGTTGCCAAGTATGAGGAGAATCACTGCGAGCGTCTTCAGGGAACGGTAGCTCTTTTGAGGTCCAGTCAGAGCGGGACCTAATCCGAGGCAGAGAAATACCAATGCGGGGACCAGGTAGCGCGGTCCGACGCAATAGCCGCCCTCCCATTGCGAGTATTTCGCGAAGAAGAGCAGTCCTGCCAGCGGGAACAAAATTGCTATGGCCGCGAGAGAGCGATTGCGGCGCCATAGGCCGGCAAGTCCGGCAATCGCGAGAATTATTGGAGGCGCAAAGATGAATATCGACTTGCCCGGAGAGAAGAGAAATCCGTAGAGGCCGGTGAGAAGCGGTGTATCGAAGCGGTTGAGTTGCTTGGCGCCCTCGGCGGCAGCGGGGTATCCGAATGCGAGGGGGCTGCCGAAGAGGATTGCGTTGTGGGTGAGCAGGATGCCGACGCCGATCGCCGAGGCTGCGCACAGGGTGAATGCCGCGCGGAGCCCGGTGTTCCCGTGACTGACCAGAATAGCCAGCGCGAAGACAGCGACGGCAAGAATGTTGGTCGGCCGCACTAGTATGGCGAGGCCTAAAACAAGGCCGGCCGCTGCCGCGGCGCGCAATGAAGGTGGGGCGCTGGCTGACGCTCGCGCGAACAGGAACCATGCTGTGCCAGTAAAGATGGCGGCTGAGAGTGGCTCGGAGAACAGCCAGCCTGAATACGCAAAGATCGGGGTGGCGACACCGAGCATAACCGTGGCAAAGAGCGCGGGGCGCAGGGGAGTTCCGATACCGATCAGTATCAAGAAAAAGAATGTGACAGTGAGCGCGGCGAATGTGGCGCTGCTTAAGCACGATGCGAAGGCTACGATCAGGTCGGTGTCGTCAGGCGGAACGCCGGGCAGCCGAGCCAGCAGGTATTGACCCGCCGCATACCAGGGCGCACAGGCGAGCGCCTGGCCCGGCGGATAGGCGGCCCGTGGCAATCCGTGGACGTCGAAACGTCCATAGAAGTTGTGCAGTGCGACCGCCTGTGGCACGGCGGTTGTGCCGTGCAGTATGAGGCTCTCGGTGGTGTAGAGAGTGTTGTATTCGTCGGCCGTGCGGACGCGGCCGGTAGAAGTCAGCAGGTAGAAAAATTGAAATGCGGCGAAAACCCAGAGAGCGATGTGCCGCGTGTTGTTGCACGCTGGACGAGGAGCCGTGAGGTCATCGGAACTGGAAGAGGGCAACGTAATTTCATGGTATCAATTCGACGGGGCGGGGCATCGGCGATGTGCGATTGAGAATCCGCAGTGTTACTAGAAATGCGCTGGACATCAGCAATCAGCCGATGGCGCTCGCGGACGCAATCTGAGCGGCGGGCATCTGAGGAGGGTAATTCTTCCAGGCCGATAGATCTCGATTGAGAATGGCTTCGAGTTCTTCGACTTCGGGACGAAAGGCCTCGCACATTTGACCGGAGGTTTCAGGAGACAAGTCGGCGAAGGGTGAGCCGCCGCCGAGAACCAGGCGGCACAAAGGCGACTGCTTGAAGCGGGCTACGACTCGCCCGAGACGCTTGGCTTTGAACCAATCGGCGGCGAGGCTCGCACGCCGGGTGCGCTCGTAGTTGCGCGGGTGAGTCATGTTCTCCGAGCCATTGACGAATCGGGTTTGCGATGCGGTGAGCCGAAACCCCGGAACGCCGATGAAGTCGACGAGGCGATCAATGTAGATTTGGGGGTGGTCGCGCAGGTCGTCATATAGGGTGGCTAAGACCTGGTCCGGGCCGAGCGTTCGGCGCCAAGCTTTCAGATTGGTCGCATAGCGCCCCGATTCCATCAACTCCGGATCGCGGAGCAGGGCTTGATCGAAATTCCAGGGAATCATGCCGTAAGCGATTTTGAGGCGATAGAGCGAGAGTACCCGCTCGACCGGGTTGCGAAATACGCAGACAATTTTCGCAGCCGGGATGAGTTCGGCGATGCGCTCACGCGCCTGCGGCGACACGAAATAGGTTGGGGCGATCTCACCGATACGATGGCCCGGCGCGGCATTTGTGAACTGGGCGCGGTACCAATCCAAACCGTAATGAAAGTTGAAGTCGAAAAACCGGGTTTCTTTAATGCCGGGAAGATTGACGCGATCCTTCAGAATCTCGTGCAGCCATGTAGTCCCGGTACGGGGCGGTCCAACTACGAAGAAGCCAGGCAGCACGGTCACCATCCCGCGCACAAGTGATGCTCAAGCGCGTCTTGGGTCAATTTGAGTATCAGGTTGAATCAGTATTCCTGTTCAGCGTTGGATGGGACTGGCTCAGAACGGGTTGTTTGCCGCGGGAAGAAAACGATATGGGCCGCGTGGGGACGCAACCCGACATCCTGGAAACGGAAAAGCCTCTCAAGAGGTGCTTCTCCTGAGAGGCTTTGGGGAATTTCTGGACGAGCATCCGCTTAGTGTTTCTTTTTCTTCGCGGCCTTTTTCTTGGTTGCCATGAAGTTTGCCTCCGTTGGAACGATTTTTGTTCTCCCAAGGTTCGACAGGGCACCTTGATGCCCGTGCTACCCAACTTGTGGTATGAGCAGCTGTCCTGCTACAAGATATTGCCATTCGTATGTAATTTGTCAATATAAAAGTTTCGTTACAGCGCGTTATCGAGTGCGATGACGGTTTGTAGAGGCTCACATGCGTCCGAAATTCGCCGCGCGGCGATGAACATCCGCTGCCGCTCGCCGCTCGATCACGCGCCGGTCCTCGTCGAGGAAGGCATGTGCGATAATTTGAAAAAACTATGACTGAACGCATGGTGTTCTGCACAAAGTTGAAACGCGATTTACCGGGGCTTGCTGAGGCTCCCTTCGACAGCGAACTTGGAAAAAAAATCTACGAGAACGTGTCGCAACAAGCCTGGGGCCAGTGGATGGAACACTGCAAGATGCTGCTCAACGAATACCGCCTGAATCCGGCGCGCAAACAGGATCAGGAGGTAATCGTGCAGCAGATGGAGCAGTTCTTTTTTGGCGAAGGTGCGGAGCGTCCTAAGGAATATGTTCCGCCGACGCACTGAGGAACAGCGGCTGACTTATTAAGGTCGCTTGCGGGTCTTTGAGCATTGGAGACTGCCGCGTTAGGGACTAAAGTCCTTGTCCGTCGCGGTTTCTGGCCTCACTCTCGATGTTGCCGCAACCGGGATTGCTGGATGGGTTATTGCCAATCCTGCGATGCGATCAGTTTGTTTGATTCCGAACCGGTGATTACCGAGCAGTTACCTGCCGTTACCTATTCGTTCCTAATTCATAAACTCTTAACAATAAAAAGAAACAATGAGTAGCGTGGGCGCACCAGTCTACGACACGCTGATTTTGTCGGACTTGCATCTGGGCGCGGATATGAGTCGCGCGCGAGAAGCGCTGCACGTTCTCGAAGAGACACACTACCGTCGCCTGATCTTGCTGGGCGACATTTTTGCCGACCTCAACTTCGGCCGGCTCAAAAAAGAGCACTGGAAATTTCTCGGTTATATCCGCAAACTCTCGAATCCCAAACGACGGGTTGAAGTGGTCTGGGTGGAAGGCAATCACGACCACGGACTCGCGGAAATCATGTCGCACCTGGTTGGCGTGCGCGTGTACCAGGAGTATCAATGGAATTACCTGGGCCTGCGCCATATTGGCGTGCATGGGCACCAGTTTGACGGCTTCATCGTCAAAAATGTCGCGCTGCATTACTGGTTTGGAACGCTGCTTTATCTGCAACTGCAAAAGTGGGATACGAAGAGCAAGACGCTGACGCGTTTTCTCGATCGCCTAGGCACGCGTTGGCAAAGGCTCTCGGAAAAAGTTGCCGATGGTGCGCTCGCGCATGCGAAGCATCGCGAAGCGGAGCGAATTTTCTGCGGACACACGCACGCCGCGCTGCACAAGCAACGCGATGGACGCGATTACTACAATTGCGGCGCATGGATCGACGAACGCCTGACCTACATCACCGTTGGTGAAGACGGCGTTGGGATTCACGAATACGCGCGACCGAGTGGCCCCGTCGACGTCGATCAAACTGGGCCGGAACCGGTGAGCACAGAGACAAATCCAGATTCTGCGCATGACGGCGTCGAATCCGAGAGTGATTTGGATTTCAGCGATGGAGGTTTTGTCGAGGATGGTGAATATCACGCTATTGGCCGCTGACGGTGCGATTGCCGCGGCGTGCCGGGTGACTTCTTGCGCAAACTGACCATCGCTTTTCATCATGCCGGCGGCGGCCATCGTAGTGCGGCCGAGGCGTTGCGTGGCACACTCACTACGCAGGATCATCCGTGGGATGTGACTCTGCTTGACACGCAGGACCTGCTCGATCCGCTGGATGTATTGCGCCGCTTGACCGGCATACAAATTCAGGAAACGTATAACCAGATCCTGCGCCGGGGCTGGACGCGATTCACGCCGCAGCTTCTCGGCATTCTTCTGGCGACCATTCGCGTTTATCACGGTCCTATCGTGAAGGCGTTCGCGAAATATTGGGCTGAACATCCCGCGGACCTTGTCGTGTCAGTGATTCCTCATTTCAATCGCGAACTGGCAGAGAGCTTGCAGATTGCCTACGGCGCGAAAAAGCCGCCTTTTGTCACGGTGATCACGGACCTGGCCGATTATCCGCCGCACTTCTGGATCGAACGCGAATCGGAGTACATCGTCGCCGGGACAGAGCGAGCTGGTTTGCAGGCGCGGGCAATGGGCCACGAAGGCGATCATGTTTTTGAAACGTCAGGCATGGTCTTGAAACCGAAATTTTATGACCCGCAATGCTTGGCGATGACGCTCGAAGAGCGCAAGGCGGAGCGCATTCGGCTGGGGCTGGAAGCTGATCGCAAAACCGCGATCGTTTTATTCGGAGGCCATGGGGCGAGCGTAATGGTCGACATTGCCAAACGCCTCGAGCAGAGCGGCGTGGGTGTGCAACTGATCCTGATCTGCGGACATAATCAGAAACTGGAATCCGAAATCAGGGCGCTGCCGACGCGCGTGCCAAAACTTGTTCTCGGATTTACGCAGAACGTCGAACACTACATGGCATTGGCGGATTTCTTTATCGGCAAGCCCGGGCCGGGATCGGTCAGCGAAGCGCTGCAATTCCATCTGCCCGTGATCGTGGAGTGCAATAAGAAGACGCTTCCGCAGGAGCGCTACAACGCGCAGTGGGTCGAGGAAAAAGGCTTCGGGATAGTGGTGCCGAATTTCCGGGAGATCGCCGAAGCGGTGCGTCGATTGATTAAACCGGGGACGCTCGAAGAATTTCTTGGGAGAACGAAAAAGTATAAGAACCGAGCGCTGGCGGAGGTGGCAGAGATTCTTGAGGAATGTTACTCGAGGACGAATGTTGGAGACGAACAGCGCCCCGTTAGTAGAGACGCGGCCTGCGGCGTCTGAGGCGGGCAATTCCATTCTCGGCATCTGAGGACAAGCGTTCGGAGAGAACAGCGCCGATTGACTATACATGCTCCGGCACGACTGGATCGGGCTCGTCGACCGGGGCGTTCGGGTTTTGCCCATCATTTGGCGGCGGCTCTTTAATCGGTTGCGGCGCAGGTTCGGGACTGGGCACTGGAGCTGCGGACTCAGGCGAAGTGGAAAGTTTGTTCATAGGACGCGAAGCGACGGAGCACCACGATTCGCAAACAAACTGGGAACTGCTAAGCGCGGAGCACCCTGATGCGTTGCCGCTTTTCCCAGAAATGCTCCGACCTTAAAGAATGCGCTACTCCAAATCGCACAGCTCTCAGAAATGCACCGAAATTCCCGTTGAAAACCTAACACCATTTTGCGTGTTGCCATAAAAGCGCGTCTCGACCCAGTCAAGCTGTCCGCGAACTGAGACTGGCCCGGCTATGCGGTAGTCGAGGCCGCCGCCGGCCGCGTTAGCGAATGAAGTATCAGAATCCGAAATGCCGTTACTTCGGCTGATGTGACCTGCGCCGACCAAGACCTCCGCGAACGGCCGAAACCCATGCGCCTGAAATGACACGCGCGGGCCCAGGAGCGCGTTATGCTCGGCAACATTGACGTTGACGCAGGGTTCCGGGCATCCGGAGGTCGCGAAGGTGCCGCTGCCATAATGACCGTCCACGTCCACGACCAGGCCCAGAAATGGGATCAACTTTCCTTCCACCGAAGCGTCCCAGCCGTTGGTATTGATGCTGTCATTGCTGACGACCGGTGTGCGCTCATAGGAGTAGCCGAAGAAAACGTTGCCTTTCGGAACCTGCGCCCAAGCCGAACCGGTGATCGATCCAGCTACAAACAGCGATGCCGCAATGACTGCCCACACCCGTTGCATTTCGAGACTCCTGGAGGAAGAGTCCAAATAAGATGCGCGCGACTCGCTGCGCTTTGCCTGGAAGAATTGTCAATGCGTTATCCAGGCACGACTTGCCGAGTTTGCCGTCAATAAAATTGACATGAAAGTGACATTTTGTTGACAAGTCAAACCCAGTTGGCGGGCTAGAGTTCCGGTGTCGGGAAGTTTTTCCCGACGATTGCCATTGTTTCTCTGATCGCCTTCTGCGAATTCAATCTGCCTTTACGACGCAAAGGTCGTGGGGGACTACACGGGACTTAGCATTCGTAACGGCAAGTTGGGTTCGTGAAACAAACAGGGGCCGGACCCACACCCGGCCCCTGAGTTGTTTTTTAGGCTAGCGCCGCCACGGCGTTAGAACTTTGTAGCGGGGCGTTGCCGTGGCTGTCCCTTTAGATGAGGCGAGCAGCTTTCGCTGAATGAGCCACGCAACCGCCGCCTGCGCTGAGCTTTTCGAAATACCTGTGGACTCGGCAATGTCGCGGTAACTTGCCTCTACGGTCTTGCTCCTCCGGCTCTCCGCCGCGAACCAGAGATAAACCAGAAAGCTGACCATGTGGCGATCATGCCCGACGAGGTCGCGCATGAGCACGTCAACAACGTAGTCATCGAGTTGGATCATCTATATGACCTGCTGGTATAGCAACAGACAATATAGCATTGAATGGGTGATTGCATACGCACTTGCAATTCCCTATCCTCGCATCACTTCGCCGCCCCACTCTCGGGGCCTGAAAGAGGAGAAACCAGATGATTCGTGGAGTCAAGTTTGCGTGCGTTCCGGTGCGTGACCAGGAAAAGTCACTGCAGTTTTTTACCGAGAAGCTCGGCTTCCGGGTGATGACCGACCAGCCATTCGGAGACCAGCGCTGGATCGAACTCGGCATTCCAGGCGCCGATACACAGATTGTTCTCTTCACGCCCAAGGGACATGAAGACCGGATTGGCGGATTCCAGCCGATCGCATTCTGGACCGATGACGTGTTTGCCACGGCCAAGATTCTGAAGTCAAAGGGAGTGGAGTACACGGT
>JBAWAI010000374.1:0-9734 GCA_049589215.1 Terriglobales bacterium
GTTCCGACTTATTTCAGGTCTGCAAAATCCTCGACTACGAACAACTGCCCACCAAACTCCACCACGCCCACGCCGATTGAATTCATGTCCGCGTCCAGAATATTTGCGCGATGGCTGGCGGACTTCATGAATTGTCCGTGAACGAATTCCGTTCGAGGACCCTGAGTCACGTTCTCAGAGAGCCAGACAAAGTGCGCGCCGGTTTCTTTTACGCGCGCCGAGAGGTTGAGTTCGCCTTCAAATCCATGCTGAGCCGAACCGTGCTCGGCCATGACCCCCGCGTGGCGGCGCGCGGCCCCCGCCAGCGAGTCATTCCAACGCAACGGAGCTAATCCTTGCCGTTGGCGAGCCTCGTTCACAGCACCAAACAATTCTCTCTCGGCGCGCAGCGCTTCCGATCGGCCAGATGTAACGCGAACGTCCTCGGGACTTGATGTTGACTGGCCTATTGCTGATGGGCCGAACGCCCATCCACAGACGATTGCGCCAGCCATCAAAGCGGCCAGCCGGGTTCCGATTCGCATTTCTACTCTCTCCCAAGGCAATCAGAACCCGGATTCCGCACCCCAGCAAGTTACGTCGGGGAATGGCTAATCTCCCAGGCACGCGGGGACTCTGGTCCCGCGATGCTAGTAACGATCATGGCGAAGGTCGCGATAGTCGCGGCGGAGATCGCGGCGCTCATGGCGCGCTGCGCGATAGTTGCCGTTATATTCGTCGCGGCGAAGTTCGTGCCGGTCATAAGCAATCCTCGCCTCGTCTCGCCGAACCGCGCGCCCGCGCCAGTAGCCGTCGTCCGCGAACATCGTGCCTGCGCCTAAAGCCATCACCAGCAAAATTCCAGCAATCGTACGTTTCATTGCGGTTCTCCCTCTTGCACTACATATGTCCGAATCCGGCTAGCGGCCGGTAGTGTATCTACGGCATGGAAACCCCTTGGACGGAGCTAAGTTGCGCGAATCGTGTCGGCACGGGCGTGCTTTGTGGGGATTGAAGCTTTACGGACTTTTACCGATCCGTGACAAAACCATTGTTTTGGACGTGCACTGCCGGTGCTAGCATCGGGGCATCAAAAGGGCGGACGAAGCCCATCTGAGTTAGCAGGAGGTACGTCATATGCGAACCTTCCTCACGTTTATCCCCCGCAACTTCTTATCGCTAGTTTTCTCACCGCTAATCTTGGGGCTGCATTTCTTGGCGCCTAACATCTGGCCTTGTGCAGCCTTTGCGCAGGATCCCGGCATGCAGGCAGCGCAGCAGGCGCAGATGGCCGCCCAACTGGCAACGCAGCAGGCGAACGATCAGATGATGCAGGCCGCCCAGCAGGCGAACAACCAGGCCATGCAAAATGCGCAATTGGCCTCGCAGAGCACGCCCCAGTGCTATCGGTGTTTTGCCGCCATGCCCAAATTTTCCGTGAAGTCCGGAAAGTATTCCAGGCCGCTTACGGTCAAGATTAGAGACGCAAGCCGCGGCGCGGTCATTTACTACACGACAGATGGCTGGACGCCAACGGCTGCATCGATTCGATACCGCGGTCCGATTACGGTTACGTCAACGACCGCGATCCAGGCCATTGCCATATCGTCTTTGGGAGGGCGCAGCCGGGTTGCCGCCGCGGTTTATACGTTAAATGGAGTGCCAGTGGCGACGAGCGCGTTGGCATCGACTGCCGCGCCCGGCGCTGACTTGGCGTCTCCATCCAATGGAAATCTTGTTCTGGCTTGCGGCACGGCGGTGCCTCTCGCATTTGGGGCAGACGTGAGTTCAAAGACGGCCGATGTGGGTGACAAGATCGCATTGACGCTGGCTGAGGACTTGAAAGCCGGGAACGTAATTGTGGCGAAAAAAGGCGCGCCTGCGAGCGCGACGGTGACCGAAGTGGACAAGAACGGAATGGGAGGCATGCCCGGCGAAGTATTTTTTGAAGCGGACTCGTTGCAGGCTGGCAATATGACCATCAAACTGCATGGCGGCGCGGCAAAAGAAGGTCAAGATAAAGTAGGGAAAGCGATAGGGCTGATGTTTATCCCGGGTGCTCCGGTGGGTGTATTCGTGCACGGCAAAGATGCGGTGATCCAACCTGGTGCGGTGTTCACCGCATTTGTGGATGCCGACACCTCGCTTCCGCCGGCAAACTAGCCGCGAGTTAAAAGACGCGAATTGAGCCGAAACGCCGGTGATATTTGAGAGGCGATTTTCGACAAGGTCTTATTTTCGCTTCGGACGATTCTTCACTGGGATCACGAACTTCAGCCCCGACCACACTTCAGTGACGGCGCAGACTTTGATATCGACTAATCCGGCGGCGAGCCCGCTCAGGCGCACGACGTTTTCGTCGAGATCGGAGGAGACTCCGGAGCTCTTTTTTGGCCAGGAGATCCAGAGCATGCCTGCGGGGGCGAGGCCGGCGGCGGCCGGCAGCAGATCGCGATCAAGCGCGGCACGCGATTTAACGAAGAGGAAAACGAAATCGAGCGCTCCGGAGGCGGGCTTCAGAATGCTGCACTTTTTGAATGAATCGCCAAGTTCGGCGCGAACGTCGTCGGGAACGTTCAGGAGCGCAACGCGAAATCCATCTTTGATGCCCAGCTTCTTTGGGAGCGGAGTTCCGGAATATCCTGGCATAGAAGCTATTACTGCTTGGGCGCGTAATACCCCTTGCGGGTGCGCACTTTAAAACCTTTGCCGGGTGCCTGGATCTCGATGGTTCGATAACGTCCGTCGGCCACGAAGCTTTGTGGCTTATACGAAACCGCGTACTGGCTGCGCAACTCTTCCTGGATCGACGAAAACGCGTCGGACACTTCGCGCATCTGGAACGGGAAAAATGCGCGGCCGCCGGTGGCATCGGCGATGCGCTCCAGCGTTTTGTCGCCCGCGCCCTTCATGCCGCTGATATTTGTACTGATGGTGTAGACGATGGTCTCGGCGCGCTCGGCCATTTCGATCGCTTCTTCACGGGTAACGTGGCTCTGGTTGTCCTCGCCATCGCTGAGCAGAATAATGGCGCGCCGGACCTGGTGAGTTTGCTCGTGCTTGAGCAGTTTGTCACGGCAGGCAAAATAAAGGGCGTCATACATGGCGGTGCCGCCACCAGCCCTAAGGCCGCGTACGCCGATGGAAAGGCTCTCCGTGTTGTCGGTGAAGTCCTGCACGACTTCGGGAGTCACATCAAAGCCGACAACGAATGCTTCGTCATAACCGCGGCGAATCGTGCCGTTCAGAAACTCGATTGCCGCTTCCTGCTCGAACTTGAAACGGTCGCGCACGGAGTTGCTGGCATCGATCAGCAATCCGACCTGCAACGGCAGGTCCGTTTCGCTGTGAAAGCTGCGCATCTCTGCTGGCTTCCGGTCGTCGATGACCTTGAAATCCGGTTCCTTCAAATCCTTGATGTAGTGGCCATGCTTGTCGGTGACCGTGAAGACGACGCGGACTTCGTTGACTGTATGAACAATCGTGGCCGTGGTCTCATCCGATTGCGCATCGGCGTTGCCGGGGTTGCGCGGCTGCGCCGGGGACTGTCCTGGCCCAACCGGCGAGGCCTCTTGTGACATCTGCGACGACGAGGCAGCCGGAGCCTGATTCGCCGGCGGCTGCGTTTGCGCGTCACTTTTGGGCGCGGGGGGTGCGGCCTGCGACCAGGCAGGCATACCCACGGTGACGAAGAACAACGCGCACACAACAAGCAGCAGGCGTGGAAACAGAGTAGTACGTAATAGTTTCATCAGGATTAAGTTCATTATATCCAGAACGGACTCCCGGCACGACGGGCGAAACGCGGTCAATCGATGACGTTGGTTCACTGCCCGGGTCCAGGCTGAAGGGAGTGTTCAATGTTGATTTCGAGGCTGGCCAGCAGGCCGAGTAGTTCGGCAGGCAGCGGCCGCGAGAACTTCAGCAACTCTTTTGTGCGCGGATGAGCGAATTCCAGCGCGCCCGAATGGAGGAAATTGCGCTCCAGCGTCAGCGTGGCGGGCATGCCAGCCGCTCGCCGCTTATTCGATTGCGAACGCAACTCGCCGGGCGCGCCATACAGCGCGTCACCGACCACGGGATGGCCGAGCGAAGAGACGTGCACGCGAATCTGGTGGGTGCGCCCGGTCTCGATCTTCACCTCGAGAAGCGCGAACTTGCCGTAGGGAGAATCGATCTTCCTCTTTACGAGGTAGTGCGTAACCGCATCACGGCCGCCGAATCCGCGAGTCGTCATGCGCGTCCGTTTCTGCGTATGCCGGCTGATCGCGCTTTGGATCACTCCGCGATCCTGCTTTGGCCAGCCGTGCACGAGCGCAATATAGGTCTTATGCACGGCGCGCTCACTGAACTGCTTCGCCAATTGCCGGTGCGCTTCATCGTTTTTTGCGACCACCATCAATCCGCTGGTAGCGCGATCCAGCCGGTGGACAATTCCCGGGCGCAGCTCGCCACCCACTCCTGACAGCGACTTGAAGTGATGCAGCAGCCCGTTGACCAGTGTTCCGCGATTGCGCGTATCGTCGGTGGCGCCCGCTCCCGCATGCACCATCATGCCGGCGGGCTTATTCACGACCGCCAGATCGTCATCTTCAAAAACAATGTCGAGCGAAATTTCCTCAGGCATGGCCCGCAATGGTGGAGCCTGCGGCGGCCCGACGATCGTGATCTTCTCATCGCCCTTAAGTCGCAATGAAGCCTTCGCAGCCGCGCCATTTACCAGCACCTCACCCTTTTCGATGAGCTGTTGCAAGCGCGCGCGGCTCACATCGGAGATCTGCACTGCAAGATATTGGTCGAGCCGCTGAGCCGCATCTTCCGGAGTGACGTTAAGAGTGAGAGGGAACTCGGCCTTCATGCTGACGATGCTAGCAGCACTGGCGATGTTTTAACGCCGCGCTTTTTGCGATGCAAGGGTGGGATGACCGGCGTGCGCCGGAGCGCCTTGGGCCGGCACGTTCAGCGAAGATCCGCTTTTCAGCCACCAGATAATGCCGCCCCCAAGCACCAGGCAGATGGCAATGAGCTGCGTGCCTGACATCAGGCCGCCGAAGACAACGCCGCGTCCCTCATCGCCGCGCAGGAACTCGATCAGGAAACGCTCGACCCCGTAGAGCATGATGAAGGCGGCAAAGACTTGCCCGTCGAATTTCTTGCGCTTGAGGAGCCACATCAGAAAGACGAAATTGAAGAACTCCGCGGCGGCTTCGATCAACTGTGTCGGCTCAAGCCTTACGTTCAACGGCGTCTGGCTCACCGAGTTCGCCAGCGGATTGGTGAAGGTCACGCCCCAGAAATGGTTCGTCGGCTTGCCGTAGCAGCATCCTGCCGAGAAACAACCGAAGCGGCCCAGTACGTGCCCAAAAGCGAGGCCGGGAGCGAACGCATCCATCGTGCGCAGCGGAGGCATATGATGGCGCCGCATGTACCAGGCTCCAATAGCGAGCGCGCCGAGCAGTCCACCGGAAAAAACTCCGCCAGCCTGCAGCGTATTGAGGCTGAAAATCTCGCGCCAGTGACCGTTGGCGTAGCTGCTCCAGTCATTGATGATGTAGAGGATCTTCGCGCCGATGATTCCGGCTAGCACCATGAAGATGCCGAGATTCCACGCATCATCGCCATTGATGCCCTGTTTTTCGGAATTGCGGACGCTGATCCAAAGTCCTAGCAGCACGCCGCTGGCGACCAGCACACCATAGGTCGGAAGATAGAAGCTGCCAATTTGGAAGAGTCTGGGGAACACGTTTGTTTAGATGCGATGGAATCCAGGAAAGAGTCTAGCAGAGGGGGGAAAGAGCCTTTTCTCATCGGTGCGGCAATCTATGCTTACCCCTGTTCTTGGAGCGCCGAAACGCGGCAACTCCAAGGCACAGGCTCGTAGCCAGGGCGACCACGCTAAACGGAGCTTTGTGCTGAATATCAGACGAAAGCAAAAGAAATGTAACAACAAGAAAGCAACCGCTCAAGAGCAGCATAACCAGGTGGGCAAAATCCGGTATAGGGGCAGGGGCAGCAGCGAGTTTCTTTGCGATGATTTGAGCGCTGCGCCGCCCTTCCTCGAAAGTAAGAGTGTGCTGCACATCAATCAGTTCCTTTTCCCACACCTCGCGGGATTCTTCACTATTCTCCATTTCACGCCGCACCGATGCCAATAAACACTTGCGCTGACAACTAGAAGAAAAAACCGACCCACGTCGCCGTGTGGTGGGCCGAGAATGAACCCGTCTCAGACGGTGGGAACCCGCCGCGACCCATTAGGCTTTTCCGCGTGACGGAACGTAGCACACCGGATCTTTTTGCGAGTCGAGTCCCCGTTCATTCGGCATTGGTTCAAAAATCGGTTACCACCAACACCAACGTTGCAGGTCGGTTTTCACGTTTGATGCTAGGAAACTACCAGGAGATTCGCAAGAGGGAAACGGAAAATAGTTGGCAGGAGGTTTGCTACAGGCCCCGCTCAAGTGGGAGCGCCCTGATGAACACTGAGTGAATGCCGCGTTACTAACGACTATCCCGCACGCCGTTCTTCTTGCAGAACTTCATCGAGCGCGCTGGCCAGTTTGCTGGCCCGCTGACGAACCTCTGGCGTCGAGGTCTCCAGGCTGCGCCTCAGCAGGTGATATTCGTCGGCGATATTCAGCGCTGCCAGCACCGCGAGGCGCACCGAATCTACAGTCGCGGTTTGCTCAGACACCGCGCGCATTTTGCCGTCCACATATTCCGCCAGCTTCAGGATGTAGTCGGCATCCGAGCCGCGCAAGTTGTAGGCCTGGTCAAAAATTTCGACGCGCACGCTTCCGTTTGCCGGATCTTTTGTCGGAGATTGTTTGCTGGCCGTCGCCATGTCACTCCTCGGCGGATTCCGCCTTTGTAATTCGCGCACCGACGAGAAGCTGCCGCCTAACTGGCGGCCTGTTCCTGGCCGAGATTTTCCATCTCACCTAACATTTTTTCCACCCGGCCGCGGATGTCTTCCCGATCTTTGCGCAGTTGCACCAGTTCGCGGCGCAGCGTCTGGTTCTCTTCTTCGCGCTGCTCCAGTTGCTCACGCAACCGCTGAGTGTCGCGCTCGGCATTAGCTCGCGCTTCCTTGGCGGCTTTGTACAACTCAATGGTGCGATAAACTTTCTCTTCCAGCGCCTGAAAATTTTCAGCAGGAACCTGCGCAGATACCTCTTCAATGCCTTTGGCGGACATGAAATGCTCGCTTTCGATAGCTGTTTCGGTCTTTGAAGGCGAGTATAGCTCAGATTGCTGTGGAATGGCCCGGGGGAGTGCCCAAAGGGGTGATGGGCTCTGCATGTTTGAGGAGATGCCCATTCTAGCGCGGTTTGTTTTCGATATTTCGAGCCGCCATCGTCGTTATCGCGCAGCGAGCTTCTCCAGCCTGCGAGCCGCCTCATCCAGGGTCTCGGGTTTCTTGCAGAAGGCAAACCGCACTTGCTGAGCCCCGTCCTTCGCGTGCTTATAAAAACTCGATCCCGGCACGCATGCGATCCCTACATCCTTCACCAGATGCGCCGCAAATTCTATGTCGCTCTTGAATCCGAATCCGCTGATGTTGGTCATTACGTAATACGCGCCCCGAGGGCGATAGCACTTGAACCCGGCCTTCTCGAGCGCTGGAATGAGATGGTCCCGCCGCGCCCGGTACCTTTGCGCCAGTTCACTGTAGTACGACGCCGGCAAACTCAAAGCCGCGGCGCCTGCCTCTTGCAACGGAGCTGGCGCTCCGACCGTAAGAAAGTCATGCACTTTGCGAATCGCATTCGTAATCGCGGGCGGCGCAACTGCCCATCCCACGCGCCATCCCGTAACGCTGTAACTTTTCGAAAGACCGTTGATGGTGATGGTCCGATCGCGCATGCCGTCGAGACTGGCAATTGAAATGTGCTTCGCGCCATCGTAAAGAATGTGCTCGTAGATTTCGTCGGTTATCGCGAGCACGTTGTACTCCACGCAAAGATCGCGAATCAGCTCAAGTTCCTTGCGGGTGAAAACCTTGCCGGTAGGGTTATTCGGCGTGTTGAGAATGATGGCCTTGGTCTGATGTTGATCCGACGGATGTTGAAAAGCCTCCCGCAATTCCTGTGGGTCGAACATCCACTCCGACTCGGCCGTCTGAGGGGGACGCAAACTCACAAACCGCGGCTTCGCTCCGCTCAGAATCGAGTCCGGCCCATAGTTCTCATAGAAAGGCTCGAACACGACGATCTCATCGCCCTTGTTGCAAATCGCCAGCAGCGTGGCAATCATGGCCTCGG
Organism: Terriglobales bacterium; assembly: GCA_049589215.1. Classification (GTDB taxonomy): domain Bacteria; phylum Acidobacteriota; class Terriglobia; order Terriglobales; family Acidobacteriaceae; genus Acidiflorens. Next base: position 8,244 of record JBAWAI010000374.1, read on the forward strand.
TTGAGCCGCAACAAACGACAATCTCCCGCTCCGGGTCGACCTCGATCCCCTGCGCGGCCTTCATCTGTCGGGCAATCGCGTTGCGGAGATTCTTCGCGCCCCAGGTGATGGCGTACTGATTAATATCGTCCGAAATCGCCTGCTGGGCGGCCCGTTTGATCTCCTCGGGCGCGGGAAAATCCGGAAAGCCCTGCGCCAGATTCACGGCGCCATGCTGCATAGCCTGCCGCGTCATCTCGCGAATCACCGACTCGGTGAAATGCTCAACCTTGTCGCTCAGGAAATGCTTGGGAAGGGAAGACGTCTGGGTCATGGACAGAAAGGCTAGCACAGGAAGATTTCAACGCGCACGCGGAATGCCGGCAGCCCAGGTGCAGCAGAGTTCGCTTGGGCTCAAATGAAGTTCGGAAAAAACTGGCTGCTATGCCCTTTGCGTTCCGCCGAGGGCTTCGAGAGCCTTTGTAATCAGCCTCACCGATGCTGCCACCTCATCATCACGCAACGTCCGCTCACCGGACTGAAACTTCGCCCGCATCAGAATCGAATATTTGTTCGTGCCAACTTTTTCGCCGCGGAAGATTTCTACCGGCACAAACATGCTCAATTCGGCAATTGCCAATCCGATCACGCTCTGCCGAATTTTCTCGAACTCCACCGCGTCGGCAAAGACAAATGAGAAGTCGCGCTCTACAGCAGGGAAGCGCGGCAGGGCTTGGTATCGAGCCGGGCGCAGGTCGTGCTTGTAAAGTCGGTCGAGATAAATCTCGCCGATAAACACGTCCTGCTTCAGCTTGCGAACCGCTGCCACATCCGGATGAATCTGCCCAAACTGCGCCACCATCGCGCCGTCCATCACCGCTCGCGCTGAGCGTCCCGGATGATAGTAGTCAGCCGTCTGCACATCATAGCCAAGCTCCCAATAGCCGAATGCCGCCAGCAGATCTTCAATGTCGCCCTTCAGATCAAAAAACGACAGGGGCCGCGCCTCGGCTCCCGGAGCCAGGCCGCGCACTACGTCCGCCTCTGCGTTTCCCGTCGCGCCAAGCACGATCTGCTTCCGCTCGATCGCCTTCTCGCCCGCCGCCTCAAATGCATTGCCCGCTTCAAACAGCCGGACGCTTTCGCTGCCGCGGTTCAAGTTGTACGCCAGCATGTTGAGCATGCCGGGTACGAGCGATGTGCGCATCACCGAAGCTTCATCGCTCAACGGATTCGCGAGATCAAGCTCGGCCGCCTTCGAGAAGCGCCGTGCATCCTGCTTCGAAATAAACGTCAGCGAAATCGTCTCGTCATACCCAAGCGCCAGCAGCGACGACCGCAACCGCGCGTCCTTGTGCGCGTCGGGAAGGTCGCGTACCTCGCCGCTGTAAGCGGGAAGGGTATTGGTAAATTTGTCGTACCCATGCAGCCGCGCGATCTCTTCAATGATGTCGATCTCACGCTCGACATCGAGCCGCCAGCTCGGAATCTGCACCAGATATCGATCTTCCG
>JBAWAI010000375.1:0-3217 GCA_049589215.1 Terriglobales bacterium
ATCAAGAACATGCCGATTCCAATGGCAAGAGCGAAGAAACACTGAAAGAACCCTCCGTTTCCTCCGAAGGCGGCAAGCAAGGCGGCGAGACAAATGGCAAGAACGGCGCAACCGGTGGAAATGGAAAGCCATCCAAAAAACCGTGGTTTTTTACAACTCCATTTTGGACTGATGGGAAACGTGTCGCTCTTAGCTTGATCTTCGATTTTCTTCTTCTCATCGCCACGTCCGTTTATACGCTTTTCGCGAGCAAACAATGGCAAACGATGAGAGATCAAGTTGGGATAATGCAGGGAACTCTTGAAGAGCAAAGGCGTAGCGGGCGAGAATCCACCAACCAAATCTGGCAAGCGATCGGCAATCTGAACTGGTCCGCCCGTTCGAGTGATTTGGAACAAAAGGCTACGGAGTCTGGAATTAAGGGGAGCCAACGTCAAAGCAAACTGGCCTTGGATGCCTCCATTGACGCTTCTAGGCTTGACGAAAGACCATGGGTGATCGGGAGTTCTTTTACGCTGTCGAAGGAACTCGACAGTGCCGATATTCCTATTACGAAAATCACGGTAGCAAACGTAGGAAAGACCCCTGCTCTCGATATGGTTCCAACTAGCGAGCCTTATATTTGGAATGAGTCCATCAGTCCGCTCGGCCCTCTTGAGGAACCTAAAACCAAATCCACAAGTCTTGGGGTATTGGCCCCAGGCCAAACCGGGGTATCGTTCAGCACTAATCCTTGGCTGGCTCCGGAATATCTTTTCCCCGCCTACAAAGATGGCGGGAGCAGGTATTACGTCAGAGCCAAGGTGACCTATACCGATGTCAATCGCCTTGAACACTGGACTACCATTTGCGCGTATCACATCATGGGCCACCCACTCACCGAGTTTACGTATTGCTCCAGCGGCAACGACGTTGATCGAAATGATAAAAAGATAGAAAAGTAGCCACTTAGCCCTGTCACGGTGTCTCAATCAGACACCTCCCGTGACATGTGTGTCAAGTAGTTCAATACCCCGCAAAAGTATTGATTCTAAACAGCCGGCCCAAGTAGGGGGGCCTGGGCTAGGAGCAGCAAAGCCGGCAGTATGCGGCCGCCAGATCCAATTCGGTACAATCTCATGCCATGAATTATCTACTCAAAACCGAGCCCACCGTCTATGCCTTCGCGAATCTCGAGAGCGAAAAATCCACCATCTGGGACGGCGTCACCAACCCCGCAGCAGTCAAGCACTTACGCGAGATGAAGCCCAACGACCGCCTCGTCATCTATCACACCGGCGATGAAAAAAGCGCGGTCGGCACCGCGACAGCAGTTTCAGTCGACCCCGCCAATCCAAAAACTCCGCTCGTAAAAATCAAAGCAGGCAAAGCAATCTCCCATCCAAGAACGCTCGCAGATATCAAATCGCAAAAACTATTCGGAGATTCGCCCCTCGTCCGCCAGGGAAGACTGAGTGTCGTCCCGCTAAGTGACGCGCAATACAAATGGCTGACAGGAGAATGAGACAAAGAGCAAGGAGGCGAAAAGCGAAGGCAAGGAGCTAAGAGCGCAAAGCCGAAAGCCCACCTTACAGAAATCCGCCGGTCTGCACTCCGAGACTCGCCAGCGCCATTTCGAGTCGAGTGACGGCTTCTTGAATTTCAGGATGTTGACCGAGTTTGGCCTGCAAAGTTTTGAGCAACTGGCTGGCTGCGGCAACGTGTTCGGCGGCCGTTGGCTCTCCGGATTGTGATTTCGAGTCTTGCTCTGTTGGCATGAGCCCTCGCTAGGAGAAATTCTAATCCCCTGCCCGGCATTCCGCATCTGGGCGTGTTGTCCGCCTTGCTGCGGACAGTGGTGGCGGATTTTGAAAGCTTGCTCTGGGAAAGGAGTCCGCATCGGCTAAACCGAAATCCCCAGATCAGAGGCCGACCACAACTAGCCTCACGATGACCACGAGCGAAACGCCGATGGCAGCCACGCTGTTAGCCCGCACGATGCGATAGCTTGCCGCCCATGGAAACATCAGGACGTCGAAGATCGGCATGAGTTTGTCAGGCCACAAAAGTCCCGCCACTCCGAAGGCAAGAGAGGTCTGAACAAGCAGGCAGGCGAACAGATAGTTCATGGGAGTTTACGCGAACAGTCATTCTATTAAAACGCTGAGAAGACTTCGAGGGAAAATTACGAATGTAACTTCGACTGCGAGCGTCAGACCACACTTGGCAAAATTGCCAACTCACGGGTTGAATCGCGAGGAGTTCGATTTGATGGAGGCGGATGGAGGACGGTGGAAGGAAAATCAGCTAGGCTGGCGAATGACTCCAGAGTCGCTAGCCTCGACGGTCACCTCAACCTTGGCGCCCTCTTTGAGTTTTACCTCGTTGCCGCTCGCATCCTTCAATGTGTTCTCGATGCGAATTTCCTGATAAAGGGGATCGGCGCCGCGCTCGATGTTGATCTGCGCCTTCTCCGGTTGTCTCGGGTCGGGCGATTTAATGATCTTGTCGACCGTCGCTGGCAACTTGATCTTGTGCTTTTCGGACATTTTGTCCCCTCAAAACTTTGGACCTAAGGGTTTTGCTGGATGTGACATTATTTTAGCAGGCAATCGAATCCGGCGGGAGAAAGTCGTGCAATCGGTAGGGAATCGAACGCCCTATTAGACGTGGCAAAGCGCGCGCGGACGGCGCATTTTGGCGCGACTGTCAGTGGGATGCGTTTCACTCAGGGCCCGGGAAGTCCCGCCGCAAATCCTTGAAATGCTAGGCGACGGCGGATGAGGCGTATCTCCAATGACACCCTGTACGAGCGGCCAATGTACTTCTTTTCTTTGACTTCGCAAGCTCGGTTGGGGAAAATTGCTGCTGCAAGTTCCCGAAAGTATCTGCCCCATTCGAAAGGATCAAGCGAATGAAAAAAACAATGTTGATTACCACTCTGTCCGTGTGCCTATCGTTCGTTGCCGGTGTGGCGATGGCCGAAAAGGTGCATGACTGGGCCGATTTGGAGAGAGCCCACAATCACGTTCTCGAAGCGATGAAAGAGATGGACCGGGCCCGCGCCGCCAATCACTATGACATGGCCGGGCACGGCGCGAAAGCCGAAGAGCATCTCCGTGCCGCCGAGCACGAACTGCATGGCTCCATCGAGGCAGCCAGAGCCGCAAGATAAAGATGATCGATCAGCGATCAGCCATCGAGGCGCGGGCAAAACCCGCGCCCTTTTTATTTCCAC
>JBAWAI010000376.1:0-5168 GCA_049589215.1 Terriglobales bacterium
ACTCGAGCCATGAAGGCTTCGCCGGCTTTGCGGCGCGATTCAACGGCGGCGCGAACTTGCTCGTAACCGATGGGATCGACGTATTTGAAGCCGAGGTCTTCGAGTTCGCCGCGAATTTTGCCCATGCCGAGGCGATGGGCGATGGGCGCGTAGATATCGAGCGTTTCGCGGGCGATCTTGTTCTGGCGCTCGGGATCGAGATGCTCGAGGGTGCGCATGTTGTGCAGCCGGTCGGCGAGCTTGATTAAGACCACGCGGATGTCGTCGACCATGGCGAGCATCATCTTGCGCAGGTTTTCGGCCTGGGCTTCTTCTTTGCTGGAGAAGTCGATCTTGCTGATTTTGGTGACGCCTTCGACGATGTGGGCAACCTGCTCGCCGAATTCCTGGCGGATTTCGACGGTGGTGACGGAGGTATCTTCGACTGAGTCGTGAAGCAGGCCGGAGGCGACGGAGACGGCATCCATGCGCATATCGGCCAGCACGTTTCCGACTTCGAGCGGATGGACCAGATAGGGCTCACCGGAAGCGCGGACTTGCCCGGCGTGGTGCTTCTGGGAGAATTCGTAGGCGCGCTTGACGAGGTTGAGGTCGTCGTTGGGACGGTTCTCGCGCAGCTTCCGCATCAGCTCGCGGAAGCGGGTGACCGTAAGCACGCCGGTCGCGACTTGTTCACGCAACGTCGCCATGATGGATTTTACCGCAGCACAAGCCGGGAAGGAGAAAACCGAGTGGGCCTATGCCTACAGTTTACGCGAGCGGCAATTCATGGCAGGACGCTGACGGGATCGCCAAGTCACGGGATGCGCAATCGGGAGACGACATCATGGCCGCAGAGAGCGTAGTGGCGTGCGTTCCAGGTGTAGATCAACTCCGCTCCGGCCTTGGAGGGGCAGTAGGCAAGAATGGCGTCGTAGATGCCGCCCCCTACAATTCCGAGAGCGGCCGCGCCTTCCAGTGCGTCGGCATAATCATTGGCGGTCAGCGCGATCACCGAGAGGCGTTCGCGAATACTCTGGACGAACAGCATGGCTTGCTCAGCACTGATGCGGTGCTTGCCGGGCATGCGAGTGAGGGTTGAGTAGACTTCCGCCAGGCTGTGCGCTCCGCAGCAGCCGGTCGATTTGTCGAATTCGATGAATCTCTCAAGGCTGGCGTGGTGGTGGACATGATCTCCATAGAACACGGGAACCAGCACCGAGGTATCGAAAAAGACCTTCACTTCTTGCGGCCTTTGCTTTTTGTGGTGGCCTTCGCGGCGCTTCCAGCTCTAGCGCCCGGCCGCTGCATCTTGTCGCCGAGATTGGCTTCGTCGCGTTCTTGCCGAATCTGCTGCAAGAGGTCATCGGTGACCGAGGCAGGGAGCGTGTTGCCCGTCCGAAATACCCATACGCCGTGTTCCTTCGCGAGGGGTCCGGTACCACGGAGTGGGCGCAGGGTGATATGTTCTCCGGTGGTATCCATTTGCAAAGCGTCGCCAGGTCCCAGGTTCAGCTCTTCGCGTACGGGCTTTGGGATTACGACGCGGCCGGCTTTGTCGATGACGAGATGGGTGGTCATATTGGTATGATAGTGTGGGTTGAACCGCTAATCAATGCCATTTTCCGCTGTTAGTCTTCGATCGTTTCCGACGAAAATTCAGAGCCTATTTCGGACTCCTATCGGGCGGTCGACAAGCCTTTGAAGTCGGAGTCTTGGGAATCAGGAAGGGATGTAGCCAGTGAATCGAATCCTTGTAAGCGGAGCGTCGGGACTCATCGGGGCCACGCTGATGGCTCAGGTTGAGGGGCAGGGCGCGCAGGTTGTGCGGCTGGTGCGGGGGCAGGCCCGGAATTCATCGGAGATTTCGTGGAATCCTCTGGCTGAGCCGGCTGGCGCCGGAGTTACGGCGAGTGCTGTGTCAGGATTTGATGCGGTTGTACACCTTGCCGGAGAAACCATTGTGGGGCGCTGGACTGCGCCCAAGAAGAATGCAATTCGCGCGAGCCGCGTCCAGAGCACTCGCAATCTTGCGACAGCATTGGCGGCGACCGAGTCTAAGCCGAAGGTATTTATCTGCGCCTCAGCGATCGGGTTTTATGGCGATCGGGGCGAGGAGGTTTTGACTGAGCAGAGTACGGAGGGAAAGGGATTTTTGCCGGAGGTATGCCGCGAGTGGGAAGAGGCGAGCCGCGCGGCGGGCGAGGCTGGGATTCGAACCGTGAATCTGCGGACAGGTCTGGTGCTGAGCGCGAAGGGCGGCGCGCTGGGAAAAATGCTGACACCGTTCAAGCTGGGACTCGGCGGGCGGATCGGATCAGGAAAGCAGTGGTGGAGCTGGATTCATATCGATGACCTCGTGGGCGGGATTCTGCATGCGATTGGGACGGAGGGCTTGGCCGGACCGGTAAACATGGTCGCGCCGAACGCGACGCGGAATGCGGAGTTTACCAAGGTGCTGGCTTCGGTGCTGGGGCGGCCCGCGATTTTTCCCGTGCCCGCTTTTGCCCTGGGATTGGCGTTTGGAAAAATGGCGGCAGACGAGTTGTTTCTGGCCAGCCAACTGGTGAGGCCCGCAAAGCTCGAGGCCAGCGGGTATCGATTTCAGTATGAGGAGCTGCCGGGAGCGCTGGAGAGTTTGGTTTAAAAGCGCTTCATTTCAGACGATCAACATCATTAATCGCCGGCCTATTTAATCGTTACGTTCACCGGATTCGAAGCGATGCCGTTGGCAACCACTTCCAACTGGCTTGCACCGAGTTCAATTCCGGATGGCACCTGGAAGTGTGCTCTGACGATTTTCGAGCCGGTAGCGACTCCCATGGTGCTGGGTTTGAAACTCCGGGCATAGAAGACGTGTCCGGTGGCGTCGTTGGTGATGCGAACGAGCGGATAATTCGTCGCCATCTGAGCATCATCGCCGTAGGCTGCGCCTTGCGATAGTCCGTTGAACTGGGTGCCGCTGAGGACTGAATTCCTGCCGTGGACAATGGTGCTGGAAAATTTTGTGATGGTCGGCGCCCACGATGGGTTGGGAACTCCGGTGGAAGTGTAGACCTCGACATCGGTCGAGCCGTCGGTGAACAGGATCTGGCCGGTGGGAAGCACAAGCATGCGCCCCATGTAAGACGAATCCAGCGGGGCGCGCGGAATGTCAACCGTTTGATTGAAGTTGGCGCCATCCCACTCGAAGAAGACTGCACCGGTAACGTAGACGTTGGGGCTGGTCATGCAAAGCACGTTGCCGTCCGGCAGCAGCGCAGCGGGACCATCGGCAATGTCCAGCTGTTGGCCTTGCTGGTTGGTCGGAAAAGGAGGAGCGGCCGACCAGGTGCTGGTCGAAGTGTCATAGACGGCGTTGTTGCCGTTGCCTCCGGTGGCGAGGACCGTGCCGTCAGGCCGAAGAACCGCGGGACCGATTTCGCCAAAGGCGACTTTTATGAGTTCGGCGACCGTGCTGCCGGCGTAGTACCACGCGCCGACTACCGGATCGTAAATTTCGGAAGCCATGTTGCGCTTCGAGTTCGTATCTACGGTGAGGACTTCGCCGTTGGGCAGTAGAGTCCAACCTTCTTCGTCGTTTTCGTCTTCCTTGCCGGCGCCTGTGGGAGTCCAGGTAAGTTTCTGCTCGTTGAGCAGAGCCTGATCCTCGGTGCAACAATTGGCGAGCATGAAGGTGCCGTTCGGGAGCACAACACTTTGCGCGTCGCCGACCGTGGTCCAGCCTGAGGGAGCCTGAAGATTCGCCCACACATTTGTCTGGGGATTGTAGATCGCACCCAGAGTCGTCCACTCGGCAGAGCCGAGATTGTCTTCGCCGCCGATCACCACCACCCGTCCGTCAGGCAGCACGGCTGAGGCGTAGTATTCGGGGCCGTAGCCGGAGGGCAGCGAGGCGACCTGCGTCCAGGTGCCGTTGAGATAGCTGCCGGTGTTGTCGGGAGTCAGCGTCCAATAATCGGATTGGTCGTTATCCTGCGCCAGGACGCGGCCGTCCATCAGCAATAAGGCCGTGCCGGGACGGAATCTTGCGGGCTGGTTGGTCAGCGGAGTCCAGGTCTGTGCGGTGGAGAGGCTGACGGCAATTACCAAAACAGAGCATGCGCCGAAAATGGTTCGTAATGATTTCATGAAGGCTCTCAGATGATTCTGGCGTACATCGGGGACCGGCTGGTGGGGGACCATGGGCCCGAACAAACTAGCCGGAGTTTACCATCCAGTCCGATGGTTGCAAGCCGGGTTCCCAACGATTTGGCGGGAATTCATGCGCCAATCGGGCGAGAAGTGAAAAGGCTTGCACCTTTTAGGGACAGAAATTGCTGTCGTGGGGCGCTAGCTGTAGGAAAAGCGACCTTATTTAGTCGAGCGAAGGTGGCTGCGCGTGATGCGGTCATGCCAGCAGAGCGAGTCTGGATCGAGGAAGCACCAGAGATAGCCGAGCCCGGCGGACAGCCCGGATAGCGCCGAGGCAAGAACGCGCCAGCGGCGCAGGCGACGCGGCACGGGCGAGCCATCGAACTTCACGAGCTTGACGCGGGCCGCGCGAAGGCCGGGCGTCGAGCCGGTTTGAACGATGAATAAATATTGGTATGCAAACCAAAAAGCAGCGGCGAGCACGGCGGCGACTCCGGCCAGCAGGGGGAGCGGTCCGCGAATGGGATTGAAGCGGACGAAGACTGCCGCGAAAGCGGAAAGTGAGGCGAAAAGGATGAGGCCGTCGACGGTGGTCGCGAGCAGGCGCCGCGAAATGGACGCGGATTGGATTTGAGATGCGGCTCGATTTTCAGCGGGCAGCGCGGGAGTGGGCTCGATGAGGATTCCGCCGAGCGCGGGCGGGTGCGGAACGACTTCCGGAGCTTCGACGATGCGTGGACGATCGAAGATTGGATCCGCGAGGGTGCTGCCATGAAAGATGGGAATTGCGGCCGAGCGGGGGAATTCCAGAATTTTGGCGGAGGGCTCGGAAGCGGAATCCGATGATGCGACTTTCTGCGGCGCCGGTTGATGAGCCGCCGGGGAAGACGGGATGTGCTCAGGCTCGCGGTCAAACGCGAAGTTAGTGCTCGATGGGGTTGCGGTTGCCGCGGTCTGAGATGCGCTGGCGGAGGTTCTCGACCAGCTCTCGGCGGACTCGAAGGGCAGAAGCAGCGACGGGTAGCGCGGAGCACGAGGCTTGCGGCGGGCGCGAT
>JBAWAI010000377.1:0-2249 GCA_049589215.1 Terriglobales bacterium
GACATGAAGATTTGGCCCGGCAAAGCCTCAAACCGAATGTTGGTCTTAAGATTTTCACGCGCACCGGGGCCCCGACTACGCTCAAGCGCCGCTTCGTCGATCCCTCCTACATGCGCAAGCTATTTGAAGTTTACTTCATGAACGACGAACCGCTGGCGGCGGACGTGCAAAGCGAGGTGGACGACGCGATCGCTGAGGTAGCGGCAGGATATGATGTGGTGATCGCTGCCGATTTCGGCCACGGCCTTATCGCGCCGTCTTCGATCGCCGCGCTAACCGAAAACGCACGATTTCTGGCGGTGAATACCCAGAGCAATAGCGCTAATCTTGGCTACAATCTGATCACCAAGTATCCCCTGGCGGATTACGTTTGCGTCGACGCGCCTGAAGCTCGGCTAGCCGTCAGCGATCGGCTGTCGAATGTCGGCGATATCGCTCGGCGGCTGGCTGAGAGCTCCCTCGACTGCGCGAAAATTATAGTCACGCAAGGCAAGCACGGCTGTGTCACATTCGAAAGGGGAGGCATCGTTCACACAATTCCGGCATTTGCCAAAAATGTGGTGGACACCGTGGGTGCCGGCGACGCATTCTTTGCGGTAACGGCTCCGCTAGTGGCTGCGGGAGCGCAAATGAGCCGTGTTGGATTCATTGGCAATGTGGTCGGGGCGCTGAAGGTGGAAATCGTTGGCCATCGACAGTCAATCGAGAAAGCGGCCCTCATTAAGGGCGTCACCGCTCTTCTCAAATAAGATGCACGACAAGAGGCCCCTTTAGTGCGTGAGCGGCTTACTCGATATTTTACCACGCTGGCGGAGCTCCTTCATGGAGTGAAAGTCACGGACCGTGCCGCGAAAAGCATGCCTTTGGCGGATGGCTGCGAGTGGATGCGCAATTCGGCCCATGAGGCCCACCGCGCCGGCAATAAGATCATGTTTATCGGCAACGGCGGCAGCGCCGGCATCGCCAGCCATCTCGCGATCGACTTTTCCAAGAATGGCGGTTTGCGGTCGCTCGCGTTTAACGATGCGTCCGCATTAACTTGCCTCGGCAACGATCTGGGGTACGACAACGTGTTTGCCAAGCAGCTCGATTTTCACGCCGCGCCTGGCGATATGTTGGTCGCCATTTCCAGTTCCGGAAAGTCACCGAACGTTCTCAATGCCGTGAAGGTCGCGCGGGCGCGCAATTGCGGGGTCGCGACGTTTTCGGGTTTTACCGAGGAGAACGATTTGCGCAGAACCGGTGACGTCAATTTTTACGTCGGGTCTTGCGAATATGGCTTCGTCGAAGTCGCCCATCTTGCCCTCTGTCACGCAGTGCTCGACATTGACATGGGCTGGGGAAGGATGGCTTAGACCGATCGCGCTCGTCGACGACTAGACAGTGGTTGCTAGGGACGATGTCCAAGCTCTGAAGCTCAGATGAACAAGGTCGACGTCATATCGTGGCCGGCAAGCGATCATGCTGACCTGACGCCGCGTTTGTTGCGGACTCCGCCGAAGGCCGCGCAGCTCGTTCTGCCGGTCTGGGGATACAGTTACGTCCGGTACTTTCTTGAATGCAGCCTACCGACATTACTTGCTCACGGTAATGTTCCAGCCGTTGCCGCTGCGTTGCCAACCCGATTTATTATTCTGACAAGCGCCGAGGACGCGGCGTACATTCGCGAGCATCCCGCATTCAAACGGCTAGCCGTCGCATGTGAAACTGAGCTTCGGCTGATCGATCATCTGATCACAGACGTCAATTACTCGGCCACAATCACGCTGGCATACGTTGAGGCGGTACGTGAAGCTGGCGAGGCGATGCTCGATACCTGCTTCTTCTTTCTGGTATCAGACTACATTGTGGCTGATGGGTCGCTCGGAAATGCGCTTAAACGAATGCAAAAGGGCATCAGCGCCGTAGTTGTCGGTAACTTTCAAGTGACCCGCGAAGATGCGTTGCCGTGGCTACAAGACCAACTCGCAACCGCCAAACACGCGCTATCTCTGCCGCCACGAGCGCTGATGTGTTGGGCGCTCGACCACTTGCATCCGGCGACGCTGGCGAACACCGTCAATATCCCATTCAGCCATAATTGCCACACCAATCGGTTGTTCTGGCGCGTCGACGGTAGCACCATTGTTGGTCGCTTCTACCTGATGCACATGCTGTGCGTGCGGCCGGAAACAACGGACTTCATTATCGGGGCGTCCTGCGACTATTCGTTCATTCCCGAAATGTGTCCGTCCGGCTCAGTCGAGGCA
>JBAWAI010000378.1:0-2516 GCA_049589215.1 Terriglobales bacterium
GGTGATACAGCCATCGCCGTAGAACTCTATACACGCAGCGGTGCCGCGGCCTATGGCATGAGCGCGGAGCAGTTCGCCTCGCTTCTGGAAGCGATCCAGCGCAAGTACGCTCCCAATGCTTCTGCGGATCAGAAGGCCGATTTCTGCGCCGCGCTGCGTCTCGAAGAATTGGCGCTAGCTCACGCTTGCGCGGCCGGCAACGAGCGCGCGTGGGAAGACTTCATCAGCCGCTATCGACAAAAACTGCATGGCATGGCGCTGCACATTACTCGCGACGGCGCCCACGCCGCCGAACTCGCCGACTCGCTCTTCGCCGACTTGTACGGAGTCACCGCGCGCAACGGCGCTCGCAATTCAAAGCTCGTGTTCTACACCGGCCGCGGATCACTCGAGGGCTGGCTGCGCACGGTCATGGCGCAGGAGTTCGTCAACCGTTATCGCAAGCAGAAGCGCGCCGTCAGCCTCGAGGAGCAGACCGAAGAGGGCGCGCAGTTTGTGGCCAAAGAGCCGGAGCCGGCATGCACCTTCGACCAGCGACTCGAGTCGGCCACCGACCAGGCTCTGGCTGAGCTTTCGTCAGAAGACCGGTTCACGCTCGCCTCTTATTATTTAGATGGCCGCACGCTGGCTGAGATCGCCCGTGCTCTAGGCTTGCACGAATCAAGCGTCAGTCGGCGCCTCGACCGCCTCTCAACCGGGCTGCGGAAGCGTATTTTGGCGGGTTTGCGCGAGCAGGGCATGAGCCATGCCCAGGCCACCGAGGCCCTCGAGACCGACGTGCGCGACTTTACCCTCGATTTACGCTCCCGTCTGACGCAAGATTCCGGTTCTACGACGTTCCCTAGGAGAAAGATTCCAGCACCCGATGGCCGGGGAAGCAACGACTAAGCGTAAAGCGCTTCAGCAGCTAAGAATTAAGGCACGAACGATGACCCGAAGCTGAACACGAGACACAAAGCGACGAACACAAGAAAACGAGTACAGAAACGAGCAGCAAACAAGTACAACGAGTACCAGAAACGAGCATTAGAAAAACGAATGTCTGATCTGCCAAAAATCGTGCCACACCGCCTGCGAAGCGCGGCTGTGTCGAACGCTCTCGCCGCGACGCATCCCGAAGCGGATGCCCTGACGGCCTTCATCGAACAGGCCCTGTCGCCCTCCGAGCGCGAAGGTATGTTGCAGCACCTGGCGCTCTGCGCAGACTGCCGCGAGACGGTTGTGCTCGCGCTTCCCGCCATGGACGAAGCCGCTCTCCTGTCCGCCGTTTCCCAGTCGGAATCAGAAGAAGAAGCCGACGTGGTCCTAGTGCCGTCCTCCGCGGCGGAGCGACCGAGCAGGCAAGGCCGCAGCCAAGAGTCCAAGCAAGAGAGCAAGCGCCTCTTCGCATGGCCATCTTTCACCTGGACGCCGCTGCGATGGGCCACGCTCGCCGCTGGAATTGCGGTAGCCGTTTTCGTGGTGCGCCCGGCCTTAGAGCACGTGAATGAAAAGCCGAATGCATCTATCAACTCGGCCGAAAACCATGCGCCCGCGCCCGCCGAAAAGCCAGCGCCACAATCGCAGATTGCATCGAACGCCCCGGCAGATAAAGCAATAGCCGAAGGCGCGGCCAAAAAGTCCGCACAAGCACAGGAAGGTAGAGTCCAGGAAGGTAGAGTCGGAGCTAGAGTCAACGATCTCGCCAATGGGAAAGCCAGATTCGGTGTAAACAGCAGCCAGAGCAGGGAAGGGAACCTGCCATCCGGCGCCATCGTCGCCGGTGCAGACGAGCAGGTTTTGCCCAGTCCTCTGCCGCCGCGCGATGTGACGAAGCGCCCCGCCCAGCCTTCGACTCCGGGAATGCAACTCGCAGGCAACATGACCCACGTCCGCGCCGGCAAATCTTTGAATGATGGCAAGAGCGGCGAGAGCAAGCGCACAGACGAGCGCAAATCGGAGGCAGTCGAAGTCGTCGCGGGCGGATCTGCGGTCGTTGGCGGATCGCTGAAGGACGCCTCTCCCGACTCGAACACGATCGCGCAGAACGACGCAACGCAGAACGTCGCAAAGCAGAACATCGCACCACAGAACTTAACGACGATCGACGAGGCCAATGGTCGAAACGCCCCGGCCGTCGTAAAGTCCAAACCGCCGCTCCCCATGACTATGTCCGCCGCTCGCGCCGCGAGCCCAAAGCAAATTGCCACCTGGGCGATCACGCAAGGCGTTCTCCAGCGTTCGGTCGATGGCGGCCAAACCTGGCAAGCCGCGATGCGCGCCGGCCATCCCCTGCTCTGTTACGCAAGTCGCGGCCTGGAAATGTGGGCAGGAGGAGAGGCAGGCACGCTGCTCCACTCGAGCGATAACGGCGCCACCTGGAACGCCGTCGCGGTTTCCCTCCAGGGCCAGCCGCTCACCTCGGCGGTCACCAACATCGTCGTGCACGAAGCGGCACAACGCAGCGCAGCTGAAATTCTTCTCTCCACCGGCGATCACCAAACCTTCCTCAGCGCGGACGGCGGAAAGACTTGGAA
>JBAWAI010000379.1:0-7543 GCA_049589215.1 Terriglobales bacterium
AGCCAGGCTCTACCGCTACGGAATCGAAGAGGCGCTTGCCATTTGCTCGGTTGGTTTTTTTTGCGTGGGGATGCAGCCCGCTTTTTTTGGCTCCGGCGTTTTCGCGCCCAGACAGGATCCAGCCCAATCCCTGGTTTTTGTTGTGGGTATTATCTTTTCGCTCTGGATATGGAGGCGATTCGGATTCTCGTATGCATTTCTTGCCGCGATGATCTTCGTCATCTTTCTTCCGGGTTACTGGCTGCCGGGATACTCGGCCTCGACGCGCGAGGCGCAGCGCGTGGTCATCGCGGTGTTTTATGCGATTGGGCTGGGGGCTGTGGCCGCGGTACGTTTCCGGCACCGCTTCGACTATCTCGACGAGACTTATTCTGTCGCGGAAGCGTTCCTTTGGCTGGGCATCTACCTGGACATTAATCTCCAGCTTTCGTCGTTGACCATGCGCGCGCCGTGGTGGGACGGCGCCCGGGCGGCGTTTGAGTTCGCGAGGCCGTTCTACTGGGGAACGTGGGTGCTGATCTGGTGCCTGCCGCCGATCGTGCTTGCGCGCGGCATTCGCCAGAAGGATCGCTTCGTCATGGCGGTGGGTGGGATCATGGCCGTGCTGACGTTTGTTTCCAATAAGCCTTATCTCGGCTGGCCGCGGCATACATGGGACCCGATGCTACTCGGCATAGTGTTGACTGGTGTAGCGGTTTTCTTGCGGCGCTGGCTTGCCCGTGGCCCGGGCGGAGTTCGCCGCGGGTTTACGGCTGCGCGCCTATCGGGAAAAGATAAACAGTGGATGGGCATCGGGGCGACCGTGCTTGGCCCGCTGCCTCACTCAATAACGCCGGCACCGCAAACGGGCGGTCAGGACTTTCACTTTGGCGGGGGACAAACCGGGGGCGGAGGCGCTGGCGGCGATTTCTAACGACCGACGAAATCAGTTGCCGACGAAGCGGAGATATAGGTCGCGGTCGTGGCGGCAGGCTTCGGCCATTTCTTTTACTTTTTTCCAAGCCTCTTTTTGAGATTCATCGCGCGCGCGCTCCTGGATGCGATCCCATTCTTCGAGAAAATTTTCCATCTGAAGGTGATTGAAGACCGTCTTGCCGAAGGGATCGATGCCGCTGAGTAGCGCAAATTTGGGATCGGAAGAGGCGGGGATCACACCGTTGAGGATGACCCATTCGCTGCGTTCGCCGAGATCGTCTTCGAGCTTGACTACGAGGGACATGGGCGAAATGTATCAGTGTTGAGATGGGATTCCAAGGGGAAAGGAAGATTGGAAGTAACGGGTGGGAGGGTTACCGCAGTGGGTCACGGCACGGAGGTTTCCGTCGTCCCTCGGGGGCTTCTGGCCGGACGTTGTGGGTGCGCGGGCGACTCGCCCGCCCGCGTCCACTTTTTTCGTTGGCGCAAATTTCCGGGTGTGTTGGTTTGGGTTTCCTCCGCGCTGAGATTTAGGCTTCGCCGGCCCTGGCTCCGTGCTGGAAATGGTATTGGAGAATTTTTGCGGCGAGGGCTGGGTTGACTGCTCCCGGGACGCCTGGTCTGGGCGCTTCGGAGCGAACTACTTCTCCGCGGCAGACCACTTCGGTGGCGGCGAGGCCGGCG
Source organism: Terriglobales bacterium (assembly GCA_049589215.1). Classification (GTDB taxonomy): domain Bacteria; phylum Acidobacteriota; class Terriglobia; order Terriglobales; family Acidobacteriaceae; genus Acidiflorens. The sequence goes on from JBAWAI010000379.1 coordinate 1,600, forward strand.
ATCTCCACGGGCAGTACGAGGTTGATTTCGAGTTGAACGTTTGGCTGGAGCGACTCTTCCGCCTGGAAGAGCAGACCGGAGCGGCTGATGTTTTCGGTGGTGCCGGGACGCCAGCTTTTTTCTCCGACCTGGCGATAGCGCAGCGGCAGGTGGAGGTTGTAGCGGCGAGCGCGGAAGGGTGGAATTTTTTTCTGTCCGGCCAAGTTTTGTCCGGCGGCGGATTGAGTGTTGTGTTGCATCATGACCTCCTGAGGGATCGGTTCCGAGTCGAGCAACTCCCGCACCCGTTCTTTGAGAGCGGGGAGGCTGAAGGGTTTTTGTAGAAGGTTGATGCCAACTTCGAGCAGGCCGTCGTGGCCGATGGCATTTTCGGTGTATCCCGACATGTAGAGAACACGGACTTCGGGGCGCTGTGCTGTGATCTGGGTGGAGAGTTCGCGACCGTTCATGCCGGGCATAACGACATCGGTGAGAAGAAGATCGATCTCGCCCTGGTGACCGGAGGCAATTTGCAGGGCGGCTGCGCCATCTTCAGCCTCGAGGATGCGATAGCCCTGTTTCTCTAGATATTGCTGGGCAAGGCGGCGAAGATTGGGCTCGTCTTCGACGAGGAGAATCGTTTCCTGGCCGCGTTCGGCGCGGGGAAGGCCGAGATTTTCCTGGGCGGGAGCGGGCTCTTCGCGAGCGTCGGCGCGCGGGAAATAGGCGCGGAAAGCGGTGCCGCGCTGGGGCTGGCTGTCGACAAAGATGTAGGCTCCACTTTGTTTGACGATGCCGTACACGGTGGAAAGACCGAGGCCGGTGCCCTTGGCGCCTTTGGTGGTGAAGAAAGGCTCGAAGATGCGGGACTGGGTTTCGCCGTCCATGCCGACGCCGGTGTCGCTGATGGAGAGCATGACGTAATCGCCGGGAAGGAGCGGGGAGTGAGTGCGGGCGAAAGTTTCGTTCAGCGAGACGTTGGCGGTTTCGATAGTGAGTTTGCCACCCTGCGGCATGGCGTCGCGGGCGTTGACGGCGAGGTTCATGATGACCTGATCGATCTGGCCGGGATCGGCGCGGACGGCGCCGAGGGCGGGGCCGGGAACCATGACGAGATCGATGTCTTCGCCGATCATGCGGGTGAGCATTTTCAAGTTTTCGGTGACGACCTCGTTGAGGTCGAGAACCTTGGGGGCGAGGATCTGCTTGCGGCTGAAGGCGAGGAGCTGGCGGGTGAGCGAGCTGGCGCGGCGGGTGGCGTTGGAAATTTCCTGAGCGGGGCCGCGGAGGCGAGGATCGGGGCCAAGGCGCTCGAGGAGAAATTCGGAATAGCCGGAGATCACCATTAGCAGATTGTTGAAGTCGTGCGCGATGCCGCCGGCGAGGCGGCCTATGGCCTCCATCTTTTGGGCCTGGTGGAGTTGAAGTTCAAGGGTGCGGGTCTCGGTGATGTCTTCCATAAAAATCTCGAAGTTGTTGCCTTCGTGTCCGTTTGGAATCACGCGCCCGGAGATGCGGATGACAACAGCGGACGCGGTTTTTGTGAGGCAGTCGATGGTGAGGTTCGTGAATTCCTTGCGTGCACGAAGATAATCGGCAATCTGGAACCATTGTTGAGCGTCGGCGTAGAGGCTGCCGAGATGGCGGCCGGTCAGCTCGGCGGAACCAGAGTAACCAAACATGGCTACCAGAGCCGGATTTGCGTCCTGAATGATTCCGAAGGAATTGCAGCGGCAGATTCCGTAGGGGGCATTCATGACGAGGGAGCGGAAGTTACTTTCGGATCGGCGGAGGCTCTCCTGAGCGGAGCGGAGGGCGGCGTTGAACCAGCAGATGAGCAGCGCGACCGCGAAGAAGAGAGCGAGGTGAGCCAGGGCGCGGCGGTACTCGCTGGGAGTTTGCACTTCATTAAACGAATAGTAGGCACTGACGGTGAGGGCGAAAGAGGTCGCGGCGAGGCCGGGTTTCCACCCGCCGTACCAGGCGCTGACCATGACCGCGACGGCGAAGACAACGAGACGACTCTCGGCGAGATCCGAAAAGAACAGGGTCGGGATGAGAGCCAGGAGGGTGCTAAGGAGAGCGACTCCATAGCGGAGAATGGGAGCGCGTGCCGGAGCTACGGCAAAGGTGCGGGGGAAAGAGAGTTTCATTATTGTGATTGATGCAGCTTTGTAACGATGCTATGCGGACATTCGGCCCACAGCGAGTTACGCCTGTTCATTTGATCGCCGCATTTTCCTGGCGGCACAGTGGCCAGAGGGACAACGAAGAAATGCGCAGTGGACGAAGGCGTGAAGGTGAAGCGTTGGAAACAGGCTAGTCTTCGGCGGGAATTTGGGCAAACCTCGAGAGGGCAAAATTGGAGGCGAGGAACAAAGACTTGCAATAGCGGCGTGCAAACTGGAAACTAACGGGGCGATTTCAGGAAGAGATGGAATGAATATTGGCATTTTCGGGGGACGGTTCGATCCGATCCACCGGGGACATATTTCGCTGGCGCAGGCGGCGGCGGAGCGGTACTCGCTGGGGCGAGTGCTGTTTGTGCCGGTGAATGCACCTCCGCATAAAGAGAAGTTGGCCATAACGGCGTTCGCGCACCGCTACGCGATGGTGACACTGGCCACGGCGGAGGACAAACGGTTTGCGCCGTCGTTGCTGGAGGGACCGGAGATGGCGGCGGGGGCTGCGGGAACAAGAGCCGCGGGATCGAAGGCTAGAGCGCGGGGCGGGCAGGCGGGTGAGGCTTTGCCGGCGCCGAATTATTCGATTGATACGGTGCGGCGATTGAAGGCTCGGCTGAAGAAGGCGGACCGGCTTTTTTTTCTTATCGGAGTTGACGCTTTCCGCGAGATCGCGAAGTGGCATGAGGCGAAGGCGCTGTTGGGAGAGTGCGAGTTTGTGGTGGCGAGCCGTCCGGGATATTCGCTGCGCGATGTGGCGGAAGCATTGCCGGAAGAACTGCGGCCTTCAGCGGCGGTGACCAAGCCGTTTCATAAACAGCCGGCGACCGGAGACCTGGTTTTGCCGGGAGTGACGCTGCATCTGCTGGAAGGCGTGCATCAGAATGTGTCGGCGACGGAGATTCGGGCGGCGGCCGCGCAGGGCAAGCCGCTGGCGCGGTGGCTGGACGCGAGCGTGGCGGAGTACATCAAGAAAGTCGGGTTGTATCGGGCGGGCGGAGGTTAGCCGGGCGTCAAGCAGTGTCTTCGACCGTTCAGGCTCGGCCTCCGGTGCCTTATACTAATCAGATTGCTAATGGCCAAGAAGTCTCCTAGTTCTGGAATCGGGTTGCATCGCCCTCATCTGCGCCGTTTGTGGCTGCTTTGCCTGGTGGCGTTTGCGGTTCCGCTGGGCGGGTGCCTGTTCCGCACGCGCCCGCTGGAGCGCCAGTTCTCGAACGCGCCCCTCAAGACGGCCAGCCAGAAAGATTTAATCGATTACGTGAACCAGCAGGCGGCAAAGGTTCAGTCCATGGTGGCGACGGTCGATATTGACGCCTCGGCGGCCGACCCCAAGAACGGCCGGGTCACGGACTATAAAGAGATTCGCGGGTACATCCTGGCCCGCAAGCCCGACATGCTGCGCATGAAGGGGCTGATGCCGGTGGTGCGGAATACCGCCTTTGACATGGTGAGCGACGGCAAGGAGTTCAAGCTCTGGGTGCCCCCGAAGAGCAAGTTTTTTATCGGCCCGGCGACGGGCGACAACTACCAGCCTGACAAGCGCATGGAAAACATGCGCCCGCAATACATCTATGAGGCGCTTCTGCTGCCTGAGATCGGTCCGGAATGCCCGGCTCCGAACTGCGAGATCGCGGTGCTTGAAAACGGCTACGAGACGGTGCTGGATTCGCGAAAGCACCGGGTCGAGCAGCCCGACTATGAGCTCGCGGTGATCAAGCAGGGGCCGCAAGGGTGGTATTTGTGGCGGCGGATCCAGTTCAGCCGCACGGACCTGCTGCCGCACCGGCAGAGGATCTATGACTTGCAGGGGAATGTCGCGACTGACGCAACTTACGCCGGCTACAAAGATTTCGCCGGCTTTTCTTTCCCGGCGACGATTGAAATTGACCGGCCGCGGGAGAATTACGATTTAACGCTGAACATTCTGAAGCTCGATGTCAACAAGCCGCTCGGGGACGACCAGTTTGCACTGGAGCAGCCAGCGGGGGCCGAGGTTGTGCATTTAGGCGCGAAGCCGGGACCGGCTGACGACTCGGCCAAGTCTGGTGACCCGAAGTAGAGCCAGGGCAGGCAGGCGAGCGTCGTTCCGAATAGTTCTTGGAAGTAGTTCTCCATAAAAGCTAATGATGAATCGGATGATTGTCGGGAACCTGGCGCATCGGCCGATCCGGTCGCTGATCAGCATTGTGGCGGTGGCGCTGGAGGTGACGCTGATTTTGCTGATCGTCGGACTGTGCCTTGGCATGCTCCAGGACCAGCGAACGCGCAATGGCGGGATTGGGGCCGATGTAATCGTGCTTCCGCCCGGATCGTCGTTTATTGCCGGGCTCACCGGCGCGCCCATGCCGGTCGCCATGAAAAACGTGTTTGCCAGGCTGCCACACGTAGTGGACGTTGCGCCCGTGGTGACACAGATTGGTTCCGCGGGAACGCTTGAAATCATTGCGGGAATAGACCTGCCGACCTACGAGGCGCTTTCGGGCGGGTTCCATTACCTCGAAGGCGGACCCTTTCGCGGGGCAAACGACGCAATCGTCGACGACCTTTTTGCCAAGTCCAAGCACGTCAAGGTCGGCGACACCATCGACATCGTGAACACTCCGTTCCGGATCTGCGGCATCGTGGAACACGGCAAGGGCGCGCGTAAATTCGTACCGCTGAGCACTTTGCAGGACCTGAGCGGGGCCAAAGATAAGGCCACGATTTTTTATCTCAAGCTCGATAATCCCGCGAACGCGGACCTGGTGGTCGACGAGATAAAGCATCTCGACGGCATGCAACGGTACGTCGTTAATTCGATGGCCAACTACCTGGCCGCCATGAGCACGGGCAATATTCCGATGCTGTCAACGTTCATTGACGTGGTGGTTGGGATATCGGTGATTGTCGGGTTTATTGTCATCTTTCAGGCGATGTACACGGCGGTCATGGAGCGCACGCGAGAGATTGGCATTCTGAAGGCCATGGGCGCGTCCAAGCTTTACATTGTTAATGTTGTGTTACGGGAGACTGTTCTCCTGGCTGGGGGCGGCATTGTGCTGGGGATTGTTTTCAGCATGGCGGCGCGGGCAGGTCTTACCCACCGGTTCCCGCTGCTCCAGGTCGTTGTGGATCCGGGGTGGATTGTTCGGGCGACGGTGATTGCCATTGTCGGAGCGCTTCTGGGAGCTCTGTACCCGGCATTCAAGGCGGCGCAGAAGGATCCAATCGACGCGCTGGCCTACGAGTAGGGTGTTCCGGGTACTGGCCGCTTTTCGCGGTTTATTCGCTCGCGCTTTGGGGAGCGACCCGCCACAAAATATTCCTATTAATTTTTTCTCGCAAATATCAGGCGAATGCACGATACTGCCCGTGAAACTGCCCATGCTATAATCGCGGCCCGTTACGAAAAAGCAGGGAGAGTTTTGCGGACGGTAGTCTTAATTCCCTGGGACTCGCGTGCAGAGCGCTGCGGGGGCCAAAAATATTCAGGAGGACATATGCCTTTCGACGATCCGACACTCTACGGTCGGGATGATGAAACCGATGAATTTGGCGATGCCGGCGGCTTTAGTGAATCGCTGGAAGAAGATTTTGATGAAGAGGAAGAAGAGGAAGAAGAACCAGCCATGGCGGATGAAGAGGACGAGGGCGTTGCAGCCGAACCTCACTCCGCGCCCGCTCCGGCCGTAGCGACCGGAGGCGGAGGCAGTGCGCCTCCACCCAAGAAACCAGCGGCAAAGACGGCAGCCCCTAAGACGGCAGCTCCTAAGACGGCGGCTCCGAAGACGGCGGCTCCT
>JBAWAI010000380.1:0-4203 GCA_049589215.1 Terriglobales bacterium
CCTTTTTTATTACTCCCAAAATTCTAAATGTCAGCTGGAAGCAAACAGCTAAGAGCCAACAGCCGTCCCCGGCTTAAAAATCATCCCCTCCCGCGCCTTTCCATTCATCACCACCAGCAGTGGCTCATCCAATCGCAAATGCCGCACGCATCCGCGCTCCTCCGCCGATTTTTGCTCTCCGAGCCACGGCCAGTCCACCGACCCCTCGCCCGCATCCGGATTCACCGTGAAATATCCCACCTGAAATGCCATCAGGTTCTGAAAAAAATGGCTCCCTTGCGACGGCGTCACCCGAAAATCCCTGAACCCCGCCTCCACAATCACCCGCGCTCCAGAAATCTCATCCCACTCCACCGGAATCCCCAGCCACGGATCATTCGATCCCAGCCGTCCCACTCCAATCAGCACATACGGCCGGTTCTCCAGCCCCAGCTTCGTATTAAAGTACGCCACCGCCGCCGCCACTTCCTGGCTTCGCCCGCGTTCAAAGCGATGAAAGTCCACCACCACCACATCCAGCAAATTCTGAATGCGTCCATTCCCCAGCACCGTCGCGCTCCGGCAAATCAGGTCGGCCGCGTTCACATCCCCCATGCGCAGCTCTTCACCCTCATGCGACAGCACTAGCGGCCGGATCTGCAAAAATCCAAACTCCGCGCCCGCCGCCCCATCCCCGCCAGTGCCCGCGCCCGGCAAACTCACCGCAAACTCAATCTCCACCGGCTGCCCCAGCGCCTCTTCACCCACGCGCGCCAGTTGCTGCAAGATCGGAGCCAGCGGAAACACCTCCTGCTTCAGCACCGGAGCAAAACTCACCACTCGCGTCCCAGCCCGGCTCACCCCGTCATACACCGCGTCATTGTCGCGGCTGTAAGTCGAAGCGACCGCCTTGAGCGTGCCATCCGCCTCGGCATCCTTCAGCCCGAACCAAGCCTCCCGCAGCGCGCTCAACCCATCGCTCATGAGTTGCGAATCTGTCCTCTTCTCACCATTCATCTCCAGCGCCCAAAACCCCGCCTGCGAATTCGCCAAAATATCCTTCACCGTAGAAAACTGCACCAGGTTCCGCGGATACCGCGGACAAAACGTCATGCACTTCCCGCCCTCCACCACTTCGCGTCCCATTCCGAGCGCAACCGCGGCAATCCCGTCCTCCGGCGTCATCGGGGGCACAGGATAAAAATTCCGCGATCGCACCACTCCCGAAAAATCCGGATAGAACCGCTCCCCATGCATTCCACCCACCACCCGCTGCAAAATCACCGCCATCTTTTCTTCTTCCGTGCGATACGGAGTCGCCCGCACATAAGCCTTCGCATGCTGGCTGAACGTCGACGCGTAAATCCGCTGGATCGCCTCCGTCAGCCGCGCCAGCCGCGTCTGCAAATCCGCCTGCTGATTCCCGAGCATGAACGTCTCATACACGCCCGTGAATGGCTGGTACTGCGAATCCTCCAGAAGGCTCGACGACCGCACTGCCAGCGGCCACGTCGCCTCGCTCAAAAATGCCGTCAGATCGTTTTGCAAAAAAGCCGGCAGCGGCGCCCCGAGAAATCGCGCCTCAATCTCCGCGTCATCCTTGCAGTGAATCGCAAACTCCAGCAGATTGTTCTCCGCCACAAACCGGTCGAACACATCTGTGCTCAAAACCAGCGCCGGAGGTACCCCGATCTTCACTCCCGGAAAGCGCCGCGAAAATCGCCGCTTATAAAGCAAATGCCGCATAAAGGCCAACCCGCGCGCCTTTCCGCCCAGCGACCCCGCCCCAATCCGCAAAAAGAAATTTCCCTCCGCCTTAAAAGTCGCCGCATTAAAATCCCCAATCAGAAACTCACTCTGCTCCCGCCGGTACTCGTTAATCGACGAAATCAGATCCGACCGCAACGCCTCCAGATCCGGAAAATCAGAAACCTTCCGCGGTCGCAGCTTCTGCGCCACCGCAAATTCCGTCCGCGCCGTCAGCCATCGCGAAAAATGATTTCTCTGGCTGTGATAACTCAAACTCTCCACCGGAACCGTATGCAGCAGCGCTTCCAGCGAATTCATGTCGCTCGCCCGCGCGACCTCCGCGCCATCCGGCATGCGAAATACAAAATCGCCAAACGCGCATTGCTGCGTCAGCAGTCGCCGAAAGTCCCGCAAAAACGTCGGCGACCGTTTCTGCAAAAATGTAAATCCTTCCCTATACGCCCGCGCTTTATATTCCGTGTGGCTCGAGTGCAAAACGATCGGCACATCCGGCACCAGCCCGCGAATCACATGCGCCAGTTCAAATCCCGCATTCTGATCCACCGTCCCATTCCGCGGAAACTGCACATCCGACACCACCGCCAGCAGGCTCTCGCGATACTCCATCGCCTGCCGTGCCGCATCTTCATAGTCCGAGCACAGCAGAATCTTCGGCCGCGCCTGCTGCCGCACCAGCTTGTGCGCCACATTAATCCCCTCGCGAATCACCCGCCGCGATTGGCTGATCAGCTCCGTATAAATCACCGGCAAAATCGACGAGTAATACCGGATGTTGTCTTCCACCACCAGCAGCACCGGCACGCCCAGCGCCTTCGCGTCGTTGCCGACGTTCCGCTTGTCCTCCACATACTTCACAATCGCAATCAGGATGCGTGCATTTCCCTGCCACAAAAATATCCGGTCAATGTCGGTCGCCGGATTCCGCGCCACAAAACTCTTCACTTCGCGATAGTCATACGCCAGCACCACCACCGGAATATCGCGCCCCAGTTTCTTCACCTCGCGCGCCAGCTGTGCCGCATTCATCTCGCCCACCGCCAGGTTCGTGACAATCAGATTGAAGCGCTCCTGCGACCGCGCCAGTTCCAGCGCCTGCGAGCAACTCGAGACGTGAGTAATTCCAGGAATCTGTTGCAGATTCAGTTCGCGCGATTCGCCGATCAGCAGCTCGTTCAGCCGCCCATCCTCGCGCAGAATAAAAGAGTCATACAGGTTGGAAACCAGCAGAATATCCCGCACGCGGAACGGCATCAGCCGTTCAAATCCCTCAAACGCATCCTCCGCGTCAAACCCCAGCTCGGCTTCGTCAATCGCGCCCATAGCGGCCCGTGCCAATCAATCGAGCCGATTGTAACAAGCAAATTAGAATGTGGCCGCCGATCGGAATGCGCCAGTTGGAAATGAGAGGTCGGAAAGCAAGACCGCGGAAATGAGGATCGGAACGCGACAGTTGGAAAATGAGAAGGCCGGCAAAATGAAGAAATAGGTTCCTCTGTGAACTTGTCCTCTGCGATTAGAGCTTTTTCGCCGCCAGCGCCCAAATGCCGGCCCCGAATCACCCCGTCGCCCCCACCACCACTCTCCGCACCCGCGCAAATGCCGCCGCCGAAGGATCAATCAACTCGAAATGTCCCGCCCGCGCAATCTCCACCAGCTCCACGTTCTCCCGCCGCCCGCCCGAAGTCTTCCACCGCACATACTCCCGCGAAAATTCCGGAGGCACCACCTCATCATCTTTCCCCACCACCACCCACTGCCGCGCCCGCGCCACTTCCACTTCCATCGGATCCGCCTCGCGATAATGCTCCGGCACCGCATCCGGCTTCCCGCCCAAAAATTCCACAACCGCGTCGTCGCTCAAATGCAACGCGTAAGCCTTCTTCAAATCCAAAACGCCCGCCAGCGAAATCACGCTCCGCACTCGCTCCTCATGCGCCGCCAAACAGACCGCCAGCTGAGCGCCCGCCGAATGTCCCATCACCGCGATCCGCCCCGCATCCACCCGAAACCGCGCCGCCTGTTGCGTCACCAATCGATACGCCGCCCGCACATCCTCAAACGACCCCGGCCATCCCCCGCCCGCGTTTCCCACGCGCCGGTACTCAACATTAAAAGTAGCCAGGCCCGCGCCACGCAACGCCTCGCACAAATGCCCCGCATGAGCCAAATCATATTTGGTCCGCCAATATCCCCCATGAATATTGATAACCGCCGCGCGCAGCAATCCAGATTCGCCCGGCTCAGATTGTCTGGGATTACTCTGACCAATCGCAGGCCGCGCTGTCTCTGTTCGCGCAGCATCTGTCCGCGCGCCGTCCACCCTCGGCAGGCGCACATCGATAAACTGCGACGCATCCGCTCCATACGCAACGCGCTCGTCAAAACCCGGCTGCGGCTTGGAGAGAATATCTTCGGAAGGCACGATTCACCGATCGCCGAAAGACAGAATAACCG
>JBAWAI010000381.1:0-11309 GCA_049589215.1 Terriglobales bacterium
CGATAGAACACCGGAGATGGATCCGGCCAGCCAGCCTCGAGGGCTCAAGAATCTTGACAATCTGCGAGTGGTGCTTGTCGCCACTCGAAATCCGCTGAACATTGGAGCGGCGGCGCGCGCCATGAGCAACTTTGGGGCGTCGCATCTGCGAGCCGTGAATCCTTATGAAGTTGCGTTTCGCGAGGCGCGGTCGGCGGTGGGCGCAGCCGAGTTGCTGGCGCGCGCGAAAGAGTATGCGACGGTGGCCGAGGCGGTGGCGGACTGCCGGTTGGTGGTGGGCACGACGGCGGGCGGACGGCGCGACCTGCAACATGAACTGCGCCGGTTGGGAGCGGGAGCGCGCGGCATTATTCGGCAGATGAAGACGGGGCCGGTTGCTTTGCTTTTTGGCTCGGAGAAGGTCGGACTGTCGAATGAGGACATGAGCCATTGCGACTGGCTGATGCGGATTCCGACGCGCGAAGAGCATGGCTCGATGAATCTTGGGCAGGCGGTCGCGGTATGCCTGTATGAGCTGACCCGCGAGTCGGCGACGGCGGAGAAGACGCGGGCGCGGACAGCCGGGCTTGAGCCGAGGGCCGAAGCGGGTGAGATCGAGCGGCTGACGCAGTTGCTGTGTGAGGTGCTCGGCGCCAGCGGTTACACAAAGCCGCGAGTTGCCCGTGCCACTGAGGAGAAAATGCGCCGGATGCTGCTTCGGCTTGATCTGAACTCCGCCGATGCCGAACTTTGGCTGGGAATGCTGCGGCAGATTCAGTGGAAGATGAAGGGTTGATGAGACCGGCGCTGGATCCGGCTTTTGGCTTTGGACCCGCCCTAGACAATGTGTTGTGCTGGTGTCAGGCTCCAGACATCAAGTGCGATTGCCCTGTTTCTGATCTGTTCGTCCCAGAAAAACCTTAGGTGCGCGCCCATGCGCTAACCGTCACCCGCTCCGGTAGTCCAATTAAAGATGCAATGAGCGTTTGTTTCGGCGTTCGTTGATGAGGAGGGTGACAACATGCGGATGCTGCTGGACACCTTCGCGCAGATCCTGCGCACGCTTTGGGCGCATAAACTGCGCTCGTTTCTCACCATGTTTGGAATTGCCTGGGGAGTCGGTTCGCTGCTGTTGCTGGCGGGGGTGGGCGAAGGCTTTCGCAACGGCAACCGCAAGCAGCTTGAGAGCTTCGGCAAGAACATCATCTTCTTTTATGGCGGACGCGCGCCGGCGGTCGAGGGCAGCTTCAACTCGATGCGCTGGTTCAATCTCACTTATGACGACTACCTTGCGATCAAGGCGCAATCGACGCTGGCGATGAATATTTCGCCGGTGATCGCGCGCGACGACATTCGCGCGGTGAGCGATTACACGAGCACGAACGGACAGGTTTCGGGCGTGCCTGCCATTTACAGCCATGTGCGGACTATTCCGCTGGCGGTGGGACGGTGGATCAACGACGACGACGATGCCGAGCGCCGACGCGTGTGCGTGCTGGGCGTGGAGATGACGAAGAATATGTTTCCGGGCCGGCCGGCAGTGGGCAACACGATTCTGCTGAATGGCGTGCGCTTTCAGGTGATCGGCGTGCTCAACAAGATCGGACAGGAGGAGCAGAACGCGACTAACGTGCGCATTTTTGTTCCCTTCAATACGATGCGCGAGTTGTTTCCGCTGACCGGCGACAACTCAGAGGATGGTAACGCGATTTCGTTCGTCAACTATCAGCCGCGCAGCTTTGAAGAGAACGAGACTGCCAAAGCTGAGATGCATCGCATTGTGGCGCGGAACCATGGGGATTTCGATCCGACCGTGAAAGACACGTGGGAAGAATGGGACACGGTGAAGAATCAGAAGACCATGGGCAAGATTTTTAACGCCATGGATTGGTTTTTGGGAGGAGTCGGCCTGGTGACGCTGGCGCTGGGCGCGATCGGGATTGTGAACATCATGCTGGTTGCGGTGACGGAGCGCACGCGGGAGATTGGGCTGCGGAAGGCATTGGGAGCGACGCAGCACAGCATCCTGTTCCAGTTTTTTCTGGAGGGCGCGTTTCTGACTTTACTGAGCGGCGGCATTGGAGTGGGTGCGGCGATGCTGGTGATTCGTCTGCTGGGGGGCGTGCATCTGCCGCAAGGTTTCGATACGCCACAAATTGTGCCGGCATCGGCGATCAGCGCGGTGCTCTCGCTATCACTGGCAGGGATTACGGCGGGGCTGTATCCCGCGCGCAAGGCGGCGATGCTGGAGCCGGTGGAGGCGCTGCGGCAGGAGTAGCTGGAGACACGGGCGCCGACGCTTCAAGTCGAGATTCGAGAATGAGGACGAGCTTATGATTCGCGATCTGCTTCAAGAAGCTTGCGGGGCCATGCAGCACAACCGGCGGCGAACCACGCTCACGATGCTTGGCATGGCTTGGGGAATCGCGACGGTTGTCATCCTGCTCGCGTTTGGCTCGGGCTTTGAACGCGCGATCAGTTTGATTTTCAGCTCCTGGGGGACGGACGTGATCGGTGCGTTTCCGGGACGCACTTCGCTGCAGGCGGGCGGATCGAAGGCGGGGAGCGAGGTCAAACTTAAACTCGCCGATGTCGACTATATTCGCAATGAAGTGCCGATGATCAAGGGCGTCACGCCGATTTTCGACAAGGGCAATGGCGTGACTATTCAACACGACACTCGCACTTACACGAACCTATTTTTTACCGGCGTTTATCCCGTCTACGACCGGATTCGCGGCTTCCAGGTGGCGAGCGGGCGCGGCATGAGTGAGCTCGACCTTGCCGAGCATGGACGCGTGGCGATTATTGGCGATGAGGCGAAGCGGCGGTTGTTTTCGGGTGAACAGGCGCTTGGACAGAGCATTCGCATCAACGGCGTTAGCTTTCAGGTGATCGGAATTTACAAGCACAAGGTGCAGGGCGGCGATAACAACGACAACACGATGGTTGTGATCCCGTTTACGACCATGGGCGATTTGTTTGACACGCAATACATCTCCGGCATGTTCATGGATTACGAAGGAGAGAATCACCAGCAGATTGCGCGCGTGGTGCGCAGCGTGTTAGCGGGCCATCATAATTTTCTTCCCGATGATCGGCGCGCGGTGTTCATCGCCGATTTCAAGCAGGACTTCGACGACTTCACGATCGTGACGACCGCGCTCAAAGTCTTGCTGGCGTTTATCGGCGCGCTCACGCTTGGCATTGGCGGGATTGGCCTGATGAATATCATGCTGGTGTCAGTACAGCAGCGGACGCGGGAGATCGGCGTGGAGAAGGCGCTGGGCGCGCAGAAGCGGCATATCCTGATGCAATTTCTGGCCGAGGCGCTGGCGATTACGTTTGCCGGCGGCGCGGCTGGAATTGGGATTGCGTATTTGATTTCGTGGGGAGTTGGCGCGTTGCCGCTGATGAGCGCTTTCGGCGACAACCTGCAAGCGGGCGATATTCACTTGCAGATCAACGTCAGCAGCCTGGCGGTAGCGACGCTCATTTTGAGCGTGGTGGGAATTTTGAGCGGGATGATTCCAGCGATTCGCGCGTCGAAACTCGATCCGATCGAGAGCCTGCGTTACGAATAGCGCGGACGCTGCATGGATTCGAGGATGACCTTGCCGATCACGAGCAGGGTGATGAGCGAGATAATTCCGAGCGAGATGACGCAGTAGATGCACCAGACGCCTAAGGCCAGCGATTCGATATCGGCAAGGTGAATGGCGAACGCGAATGCTGCGGTGACGAAGGGGAGCATCCAGGCATAAGCTTTGCGCCACGCGAGGAAGGCGAGAAAGAGATACCCGGCGATGCCGATGGCAGCGACGGGCACGCCGTGCATCATGGCGAACGGGCTCTTGTTGACGATGCCGCAATCCCAGCGCTGGTTGATGCTGCACGGCGAAGCGTCAGTGCGGTAATGCTCGCGCAAGGCGAGCGCTGACGCGACCATTCCAAGCACCGCCAGCAGAATCAGAATCCATCTCATGCAAGGCTCCAGAGCGAATCAAAATTAGGAATTAGTGCGAACTGGTATTATGCGCGATTTTGGGGGCGGGTGGGGAGGGTAGACATCCGTGAGTCTAAAAAGATGGCAAGATAGCAATGCACGAGCAAAGATGAGACTAATTTTCGTCCGAGAGTGTCGGGAACGTTAATCTGTCTTGTCTTGACATTCGCTTCTTCTTCGCCTATGCTGCGCGCATGGCGATTACTCGGCGGCAGCATGAGGTTTATGACTTCCTATCGCGCTTTGTTTCGGAGAAGGGATACTCCCCTTCGTTTGAGGAGATCAAGGAGGCGATGGGGCTCAATTCGCTCGCGACTGTTCATAAGCACATCACCAACCTCGAGAAAAAGGGACTGCTGACGCGGGACTACAATCGCAGCCGGTCGATTGATCTGCTGCCTCCGCGGGGGAAGTTGAAGCAGTCGATGGCGGTGAATACGGGAATGGTATTGCCGCTGCTGGGGCGGATTGCGGCGGGGCGGCCGATTGAGGCGATTGAGACGCCGGAGACGATTTCGCTGGCGGATTTTGTGCGCTCGAAGGAAGTATTCGTGCTTGAAGTGCGTGGCCAGTCAATGCAGGACGAGGCGATTCTTGACGGCGATTATGTGCTGGTGGAAAAGACGAAGACGGCGCATAACGGGGACATTGTGGTGGCGCTGGTCGATGGATCGGACGCTACGTTGAAGAGATTCTTTCGCGAGGGCGACAACATTCGATTGCAGCCTTCGAATGCGGCCATGAAGCCGATGATCTTTGCTGCGGCGGCGGTGGAGATTCAGGGACGGGTGATTGGCGTGCTGCGCAAATACTAGTTCTCAGTTGTCAGTTCTTAGTAAAATCTGGGCGGGCGAGAAGGACGGGCTGATGCCCGTCCTCCCTAATGACATTAATTCTTGGTTTCCGCTGGTTAGGCTAGATGGCGGTCGAGGGCTTTTTGGATGTCATCTTTGGAGCGGTAGCCTACGAGCTGCTCAACGACCTGTCCGCCTTTGAAGACGAGCAGGGTTGGAATGCCGGTGACCTTGTAGCGCATCGGCGTCGCGCCGTTGCGGTCGACGTCCATTTTGCCGATGGTGACTTTGCCCTGATATTCGCCGGCTAGTTCTTCGACGATGGGAGCGATGGCGCGGCAGGGGCCACACCATGCGGCCCAGAAATCCACGAGCACGGGCTTATCCGACTTCAATACATCCGAATCAAAATTTGCGTCAGTTACTTCGACGATGCCGTTGCTGGCCATTCATCCTCCAAAGTTTATGAAAAGTGAAGTTGTCCGGATGGCGCGATGGCCCATCGGGACGAACTCTTTATCGTAGCACCATTGATTAGATGCGGGTCGGGCGGGGAAGTCGCAGGGGGGCGCTACGGCCGGGTTACCGGGGGCTTAGGTTCGAGGAGAAGGAGATCCCTCGCTTGGCCGCTCGGGATGACAAGGCGTCTGCGGCTTGGGATGGCCGTAGGTGACTTCGCTGGCGGAAGTGTTACTCTACAAAATCGCATGAGCATCCTGACCTTCACTCTCGTGGTTGCGGTGGTGTCGTTTGCCGCGGGACTTCTGGGATCGTTAACAGGGCTCGGCGGCGGCGTGGTGCTGGTGCCGCTGCTTACCATCTTTTTTCACGTTGATATTCGCTATGCGATTGGGGCTTCGCTGGTGTCGGTGATTGCGACTTCTTCGGGCGCGGCGGCGGCTTATGTGAAGGAGGGGATCTCGAATATTCGCATCGGCATGTTTCTGGAGATTGCGACTACGTCGGGCGCGCTGCTGGGCGCTTTTCTTGCGACCTGGATGCCGGTGCGCGGCATCGCCATTATTTTTGGGGCGGTGCTCCTCTACTCGGCGTATATCTCGCGCCGGCCGCGGACCGAGGCGCAGCGAAGTCTTCCGCCTGATCCGTTGGCGACGCAATTGAGGTTGAACGGCTCCTTTCACGACCGGGAAGGATATCGCGCGTATAACGTCCAGAACGTGCCCACCGGATTCAGCCTGATGTTTGGGGCGGGAACTTTGTCGGGGTTGCTGGGAATCGGCTCGGGTGCGGTGAAGGTGCTGGCGATGGACCAGGCGATGCGGATTCCGTTCAAGGTTTCGACGACGACCAGCAACTTTATGATCGGGGTGACGGCGGCGGCGAGCGCGGGCGTTTACCTGAGCCGCGGCTATGTCGATCCGGGGCTCTCGATGCCGGTGATGCTGGGCGTGCTGGCGGGATCGCTTTTGGGCACGCGGATTCTGGTGAAGGCGGAGACGAAATCGCTGCGGCTGGTGTTCAGCATCGTGATTCTTGTGCTGGGACTGCAGATGCTCTACAAAGGATTGTGGGGTGGGATCTGATGCCGAGCGGACTGCACGAGTTCGCCGAATTCAAGCCGCAGCCGTGGCGGGACCGGCGCATGGAGGTAATTCTCGGCAACCTGCTGCGCACGGGAGTGATGTTTTCGGCGGCGGTGGTTTTGTGGGGAGCGTGCATTTATTTGTACCGGCACGCGCGCGAGGTGGCGGACTACAAAATATTTCAGGGCGAGCCGTCGGATTTCCGGACGATTCCGGGCGTGATACAGAGCGTGCGCGGCGGACATGGGCGAGGATGGATTCAGCTGGGATTGCTGCTGCTGATTGCGACTCCGATTGCGCGGGTCGCGTTTTCGATTGTTGGATTTTCGATTGAACGGGACCGGTTGTACGTGCTGTTTACGGTGATTGTGCTGGCGATTTTGCTTTATAGCTTGTTGGGATCGGGATTCACGCTGTAAGGCTGGCCCCTGGGTTCAAGCCCCGATGATGCAGATTTGAATTACGCCGCCCAGAAGGGTGGCTCTTCCACGAAAACGCCGTCCGCAAATACTAGTGCAGTGAGGCGCGGATCTCTCGCAGCAGGTAGTACTCGTTTACCGGGCGGTCGTCCTGCATCGCGGGCGCGTTCTTGTCCAGCCCGATGATCCAATCGATGGGTATTTCATTTTTCAGGACAGCGTCAAACTGCATTTCGGGAGTGGGGTACGGTCCCCATTCGACGAGATCGGTGGCGGCTGCGGGTGGCATGCGTTTTGCGAGGTCGGCGGCGGATAGGTTGGGGATGGGATGCTCGCTGGCCAGGAAATGGAGACCCCATCCGGAGATGGATTTGAAGGCACGAACATAGGGGAATGAATCACGCAAGGCTCGCGCGATGGCGGAGACGTCGGTGTTGTCCCCTCCGGGGAACCATTGCTGGAGGATGCCGTCGGAGCGCAATCGTTTTTTGGCGGCAGAATAAAATTCACGTGAGTAGAGCAGGCTCGACCCAGCGGCGCCGATGGGCGGCGGCGGGTCGATGACGATCACGTCATATTGATTGGTAGTGCGTTCGAGAAACCGCCGGCCGTCGTCGATTACAACGTGGGAGCGTGGCGACTTGAGGAGCTGGGGTGCATCCGCATGGTAGTACCAGAAGAGCTTGGGCACGCTGGGGACAAGATCGACGACCGTGGAATCGATTCCCCAGGAAAGCATGGAACGATGCGTGGTGCCCATGCCAAAGCAGATGACGAGCGCATTCTGCGGCGGCCGATTGAGGAAGGCGAGCGGCATGGCCGACATCATTTTGGTGATGGGCGTGAGAATGGTCATGCTGATGCCGTTGACGAAAAGGCTCTTCTCCATTCCCTGACCGGCGGCGATGACAGTGGCCGTGTTATCGCGGCGTACCTGGCCGCCCGCGATGCTGGTGACGTAGCTGCGCGTTCTTAGCACCAACGCGAATGACGCAAGCAGGATGGCGGTGGCTAACAGGGCGCGCCCGGCTGTAAATCTTTTGACCGAGCTTCGGACTTGTCCCTGGACAAAGGCGAATGCAATGCCGACGAGCAGCCAGGGCAACGCCAGAGCGGTCAGAGCATAGCGCTCGTCGAGATGAGGCAAGAGCGCAAAGCCCGCGACGAGCGGGCCGAGGATGCATCCGGCGACGTTGACGGCATAGCCGAAGCCAGCGCGATCAGGATCACCCTCCGAAAAACGGTCGACCAGTTTTGGAGTGAGAAATCCGAGCAGTCCGCTGAAGGCTGCGACGCCGAGCGGCACACGGAGCCACGCGGGAAGTGAGACGCGGGTGTCGGCGGTGAGCAACGGGGTGAGCGCGGCCAGCCAGACGAACATCCAGAGCAACGGCGTTTCGCCGGTGTGGCGGCGGCTCCAGACGCGGTAGATGGTGGATCCGATAAAAGTTGCGGCGAGGTAGACGCCGAGGATGGTCGCGAACGAATAGACGAAGGTGCCGACAAAGATGGTGTAGAGCCGGGTCCAGACGACCTCCATGCCCATGCTGGTGAGGCCGGTCGCGAAGAGGAGCCAGAGCGTGCCATTGCCGAGCATTCGATGCCAGGGTGGGGCGGCGGCGCGGGCGGCGGAGTAGTCATTATCGCGATCGTGTTCGCGGCTGCGGTCAAGGCTGCCCGAGGCGGGCGCTTGTTTGGCGGCCAGCCGCATGGCCGCGCCGCAGATGCCGAGATTGAGCATCATTCCGATTTGCAGGGTAGAGGTGAAACCGAACTCCTCAATCAGCAGAAGTGGAATGAGTGAACCGGCCACAGCGCCGAGAACATTGGCGAGATAGAGAAAGCTGAAGGAGCGGCGGGATTCGAGGTGTTTGCCGCTGCGGATGGCAAACATGCCGAGCGGAATGGTCGCGCCCATGCAGGCGCACCACGGCATGATGGTGACGGCCAGCCAGAGGCCAGCGGCGATGTAGTATCCGCCGGACGACAGGGACAAGGTCGGGCCGAGGCGCTCGAGCACGAAGCGGCCGGCGAGCAATTCGAGGGGCACGAGTACAGCGGAACAGCCAATAATAATTTCAGTCGCGGCGTAGAGATGCAGCGGCGGGATGGTGAAGCGCCGCTCGTATTTGCGGACCAACCGGCCAGCGGCCAGCGAGCCGACGCCGAGACCTCCCATGAAGCAGGAGAGCACGATGGACACCATGGGGGTGGTGACTCCAAATTGTGCGATGGCGAGGCGAAGCCAGATCAGTTCGTAGAGAATGCTGCAGAATCCGGAAACGAGAAAGAAACCGAAGAACCAACTGCGGCCGCTGGCGGTGCGATCGCTTGCTCCCGACCCGGATTTTGCATCGCGGGCGGGCGGAACTTCCATGGCCGGCATGGGCTTTGAGCTCACAGTTACTCCTCAGGGTGCTTGATCAAGTTTCGCAGACTGACGAAGGTTGCAGGGGGAGGTAACTTGGCGTGGCGGTAACGAAAGTCATCCTGACGCTGGTGGGTTCGTGCCGGGATGACTGGCTCGGCACGAGTAGCGGCGGAGTTCAGGCGAGGATGGAGTCGTCGAGGCGCTTGCGGCGGAAGTCGGCGACTGCTTGCACAAAGGCTAGAACCAAGGGATGGGGACGATCTTTACGCGAGGTTAGCTGCGGCTGAAAGAGGGTTGCGATGTAGAAGTGATGCGCGGGCGATTCGATGGCGCGGCATTCTCCTTGTGGACCGCGGGCGACGACCGGGAAGCCGGCTTCCATTGCGGTCCATTCGAATTCGGGATTCACTTCAAAGTTGCAGAAGAATTCTTCCTCGACGACCTCTTTTTCGCCGTAGGCCGCGGCCAGGTAGGAGCCGGGCGCGAGACGGATTTCGGGGCCGATGCCGGAGAGCTTGGGCGCGCCCTTTTTGCGGTTGGGCAACGCGCAGGCTACCGGATAGATGACGATGTTCTTGGCGTTCGGATCTTCTTCGGCAGTGGTGGCGTCGCGGATGCCGATTACGTTGCGGGCGCATTCGATGAGAGCGTACTGAAAGCCGCCGCAGGTGCCGAGAAACGGGCGATTGTTGACTCGCGCAAACTCAATTCCTTTCAGCATGCCATCGAAGCTTTTATAGGGACTGCCGGGCGAGGCCCAGAGACCGTCGTAGGAATCGAGCACCGTGGCGGCGCCCGGATCGAGGAGCGACGGCGTCGGCAGCCAGGCGGATTCGACTTCGATGGAAAGCTTTCGGGCGGCGTGCTGGAGGGAGTCTTCGGTGGCGTGGTGGGAGCGGAATTCGGGGTTGAAGTCGCCGAGGATTCCGATGCGGACGGGATCGTTCAGCGCAGCCATCTTCAAGCATTGTAAATCAGGGAGCATTGCAAATCAGGGGTGGGGGGCTGCGCGGGAAAGAATGGGCGGCGCAGTGCGCTAACGAGTGCGGTTGAGGTACTCAAGCACGAGAACCTGGAGACCGAAGGCGGCGAGGCTTGTGCCCAATATGACCAGGAGGATGGAGGTCCAGCCGAGCGAGGTCGCGGGCAGGGATTGGTTTGAGATCAGGAATGGGGTGTCGCCGAGGCCCTTTGTTATCGTGAAGGCAGGTTGGGTAGTTGGAGTGGGGCCGGTGGGCGGAGCGGAGATTTGGGTGGGCTGCGAATCGCCGGTTTTTGTTGAATCGGATGCTGGATGCCCGGTTCTTGAATTGCCGTTGGTTGGGCTGGCTGTGGGCGTCGACGAATTAGACGCTGTGGTGCTGAGTTGCGCTCGGCTATTGGCGACGGCGTCGCTAGGAGAGCCGGGATTGGACGCATCGGCGGAATCCCAGAGGTCGGCACGCGTGATCCCGGCCCTGTTCAGCGCGGCGGCGATTTTGGCCTGTTGCGTCATTTGCAATGTAGATGACGGCGCGGAGCTGCTGTTGAGGCGAATGACTTCGGGCTTGGCCGAAGAGGCGAGAACAAGATCGGTGTTGCGGTGGGGCGATGACGCGGTTGTGCTGGAGGGATTGGCCGAGCGGTTTCGGATGGAAGTGCCGTGCTCTCGAAGATCATAGTCGCCAGTCTCAGAGTCGCGGGTAGCTGCGACGCTCGTAGACGGGACCGTCTGAATACTGCGATCTTGTTTTGGTGCATCGGTCGCGAGCGTGCCGGTGATGAAGACTGACGTAGCGGGTTCGAGGCAGCATTCTTCGATCCGAGTGGGACGGTCGAGTGTGATTCCGTTGCGGGCCAAGAAGTTGGCGACGCGCTCGGGGATGGCATTTTGAATTGGAATCTGATCTGGAGACGGCCGGCCTGACGAGTGATTTGCGGACGATGCCGGCGAGTCATATTCCTTGCTGAAGTGCTGGCGCAGATCGAGTTTGGCCCCGAGGGGCTCCACGAGCAACTGTCCGGTGGAATCTTCAAGGAGGAATGTAAGGCAGCCGGTTTCTTCCGCGGCGTTTTTCCACTCGTTCTTGCCGGTCGGCTCTCGCTGCCAGATTGCGGTGCGGTAGACGAAGCACGGGCTGGCGGTGATGGGCGCGGCGAGAGTGCGCGCGCCGGTTGCGCGACCGAAGATGGCTGCGGGACCGGGAGCGGCCGCTC
>JBAWAI010000382.1:0-41833 GCA_049589215.1 Terriglobales bacterium
CCCGTACCGGCTGTGTTCGCCAACGCTATGGTGGCGCGGTTCGTTAGACCGCAGCCGACTTTAAACCTTCCCCTTGAGTCGACCCACAAGGGCAACATGTTCCTCGATCGTTTCAATCCCAAGATCGGCTGGTATCTTCCAACCTTCAATTTAGCCGCCGATGTGGATGCGGCCTTCTCGTTCGCGGCTACTCAGGCTGGCATAGACGCCAGTGGCAACCCTTATAACCAGGGCATTGTCACTCTCGGACTGAATAAGGTTGTACCGCCGGACCTTGCGGCCTTCAAAGCCGCCAATCCGACAGTCACGATGCGGGAGATTCCTCTCACTGGCCTGGTGGCTAACTTTACAACGACCGCCATGGACGCGCAGTCCGGACAGATAGCGCGAAGCACCTCGACTGCGGTAATTAAGATGGGCGCGGACGGAAAAGTTCTTCTTACGATTAACACCCTGCTCGGCGCTCACGTCCTCGTCGCTTACAACAATCTTCAGAATGGTGGAGCGACGCTGACGCTGTCAGCCCAGTACGAGGTTTGGCGCCTGGCCCCCACCGTCTCTCCGCTGCGGATCCTGCCCGGACATCCCATCGGACCACCCGCGCCGCAAGCGGCCCCGGCGCACGCGGCCCCGGTGCACACGGCAGTCCACGCGGCCCCGGTGCATGCAGCCGCTCCGGGTCTGCGGGTAGTGGCTGGCAAACCCGTTGCCTCGCCACCGCCCGTCCCGAAGCCGGCGCCGCCAAGTTATCTCGTCGCAAACGATTCGTTTGTCGTATTGCTCAATTTTGGCAATAAGTTCGCCGCGACGGGTTACGCAACCGCTTACACCATCAAGGATGCAGATGGATTGCGGCCGATTCTGAGCATCGACGATCTTCAGAATTTCAATAAGAAACAATCCCAATACAGCGAATTTACCGCCCTCGGAGATGTCTCAGCGCGGTTCCCATCATTCAGTCGTCTCTACATCGGCGCGCTCAGTCGCACCATCGTTGCCGTGCCCTCAGCGTATGGCATCGTGCGCAGCAAGGATGGGACCGCCGCGCAATGTCAGGCGCTACTGGACAGCTCGGCCACCGGAAGTGGCGCTTGCAAATTCCAGTTTGCCTTCTTGCTTGGACCGGTGATCAGCCCAATTGATCTGTTCGCACTGCAAACCGCGCTCGCCAGCAATCCCCAGTCAGCCGGCTGCGAGCTGGCCTTGCCCAATCGCCTCGATTCCACAAAGCCAGCTTTGCTTTCGACGCCTTTCCAGTCCTCCGTGACGTGTACGGTCGGAACGCCGCCATCGCACACGTTCTCGCTCGCCGTCGAGATCGTAGACGGCAGCGTCACGGGAGCCGCTGTTGCGAACGCCAATCTCTTCATCAAGCAGATCACGTCCGCCCTCGAGCCCTTTCTCTCCGGCAGCATCGGCATTGCGCTCGACGACGCGTACCCACACCCAATCAGCGCCAACGTGGTTCTAAACTTCAATGCGACCAGTGGCAGCGACGAAATCGCCTACTCAATTGGGTCTGATGGAGCCATCGAACTAGTCAACAACTCCCCCCTCGATCTCCAGATAGCGCGCTACGCGGTCGTCCAGGGCGCGGCCGCTCCTCCGCAGCCGCTAGACAAGCAAATTCCTTCAAAGCAATCGCTGGTGCTGAGCGCGACCGCGCCCAGTCGGACCGTCTCACTCCTGGTCGATGGATCTCTCGCCCTCGAAAATCCATTGACCAAAGACCATATCTCCCGTTACCTGTCCTTCGTTGCCCAGGATGTACAGGATGTTAACTTCCAACTTGCGGTCGTCGCCCAAGGCCTCGATTTCGATGCGCTGGGGATAGCCAAAATCGATGTCGCCATCGCGCTTCCCACCCTGCCCACCGTCAGTGTTCCAACGTCCTCGATTACCGCCCTGGATCTCTCCACCAACGCCCAGATCTCACTTCCGATTCAGTTCGCGGTCAGCACTTTACCCGGAACTATTTCCTTCACTGTGAAAGCCAAAGACTCAAAATTATCGAGCGTGTGTTTCACGGTCACCAACGACTTCATCGACCAGCCAGTCTATGTACTTCAACGTTCAAGTATTCTGCCTTTTGCAGTGTCAGTTTGAATCAGATGCATCTTGATGCCTGAACCGACACACGGCGACTAACCGGGCGTGCCCGTAAACGACCTCCTGGGAAGCGCGATGACGTCGGCGCTTCATGAAGAACACTCCAGTCGAAAAGGAACCTTACGGCCTCCTCTGGCCAATTTCAGTCACCGCAGCCGAAAAGTGAATAAAACGAACTGCGGTAATGCAACGTCTGTTGCGCTATTGTAAACTCGCAGCGGGGAGTGAAAGCGAAATGGTCCGAAACCGTCAGGAACACCCCATGCGATGGAATCCGTGGACAGCGTATCGACGCCGCCTTTTATCTCGGAAACCGGACTATCCCAATCTCCGCGACTTCCGAAATCATGTCACTATCGCTACGCGTTAACAAGGTGCACGCCGGCAGATCGCATAGCCAAACCGGCAAAAATGACCCGCCTGGGCTCGTTCGAGCGTTAGGTCCAGCTGCGGCGTCGTCCATCGTTCTTGGGACGATGATCGGCACGGGAATATTCCTGAAGCCAAGTGAAGTAGCCAGTGACGCAAGAAGTGGCGGATGGGCGCTTGCAGCCTGGGTTGTCGGCGGAGTCGTTTCATTGCTCGGCGCCTTGTGCTATGTCGAACTTGGAAGCTCCATTCCTGAGGCCGGTGGCGAATATGTGTATTTGGGAAGGGGTCTCGGCAAAGCGTGGGGATTCTTATTCGGCTGGACGCACTCGATGGTCGCGCGACCGGCTTCCGTGGCCGCAATCGCGGCGGGGTTCCTCCGCTTTTGTAGTTTTCTCTGGCCGACTCTCGCAAGTCCTGTCGGCGTTCTCCACTTGCGCGGACTCGCATCCCATGGCCACATTGAAGACCTCGCTCTCACATGGGCGCAAATCATTACCGCCATTACTCTCATCACGATTACGTTCGTTAATTATCTTGGAGTCCGGCAAGGCGGCCGTTTGCAGGTTGCTCTCACTGCGGTCAAAGTAGTCTCGATCCTTGCCATCATCGGCGCCGGCCTGTCGCATATCGTAGGACATGTCGAGCCAGTCAATTTGCTTGCGACCTTTTCGTTCCAAAACGGATCTTTTATTGGTTTCTGGACGGCAGTTGCGGCAACGGCCTGGGCATATGACGGATGGAATGACTTGAACCTTGTGGGATCAGAGGTGGAGGACCCACAGAGGAACTTTCGCCGGGTGATTGTCACCGGGGTCCTTTTTGTTATTGTGGTTTTCTTACTGTTTAATTTCGTCTGTCTTTACGCGCTGCCAATCAAACTCCTGGCTTCCTCCCAAAACCCAGCTTCAGACGTCTTTGCTGCCCTCGTCGGTCGAAAGGCCGCGCTGTGGGTCACTTTGATCCTGGCAGTTTCTGCGCTTGGAACGCTGAATTCTTCGATATTGAGTGGCGCTCGTGTGGATTATGCCATGGCGCGAGACGGCGTCTTTTTTCGCTTCGCGGCGCGAATCCATCCTCGGTTTCGAACGCCGGGAAATGCCCTGGTATTTCAGTGTGGAATGGCGACTTTGTTGGCGCTCACTGGAACATTCGAAGAACTGACATCTCTCGTCATGTTCGCCAACTGGATGTTTTATGGAATGGCCGTTGTTTCGATGATGCGGATGCGCCAAACCGAACCGGAACTCACGCGGCCCTATCGCACATGGGGATATCCCATCACCCCGGTTCTGTTTGTAATTGGGGCTTTTGCGCTCTCGGGTGGGTTGTGGGTGGCCAGGCCGGTACGATCATCGGTAGGGATCATTCTTATTCTGGCTGGTCTTATCCCTTACCGGTGGTGGCGTGAGAAGGCTGGTCTCGGCACTTAGTTCGCTGATGCAACAGGCGTTGCGGGTTAATAGCTTCCCATATAGCTTAATTTCGTTGTCCTCCGGCACCAGTCCTCCGTTTCCTCCATCACGATTAAAAGCACTTGACCCTTCCGTCATAACTGCTAGGATTCAGCGTTGGCTTTGAACGGTTCTAGGGGTGGATAGACCGTTTCGCTTGCAGTGCAAGTCCTAGCCATGGCCTGATGCGCAACATATGGTTCGCAAACGACATTCCGGCTCGGCGCCAAATGGCTCGGCGGAGATGATGGATAGACTCGCGCCTAGCCGGCAGGAAATCGTGCGAAAGATCCTCGCCGAACCGAGAACATTTGTGCTGCTCAGCCTTCGAACAGCCTCACGGGAGTTGGAAATCAATGCGGCCACGCTCCTGCGCACCGTTCAGGCGATGGGATTTAAACGCTATCACGACTTCCAGCAATACCTTCATGATCGCTCGGTCGCATTTTCGACCGCGCTGGATTCTTTGGAAAGCCCCGATAACGGCAATAGCGTCGAGGCGCTGATCGCGAAATCAATTGATCGCGATATTGAGAACTTGCGGCGGTTACGCAGCAGCCTCGACCTGTCCCGCGTCGTGGCGTTCGCGAATCGACTCCACGGGGCGCGTCGCGTCCTCGTATTCGCCGGAGATCTGTCAAGGAGCCTAGCCTTATATCTCGACTATAACCTCGGAACGCTTGGGCTTAATACGGTTGCGGCGCTCACTCCGGGGGAAATCGTACATCGTGTGCGGCATGTCAGCAGCAAGGATGTTGTTATCGCGATCAGCTACGGCAGGGGTTTGCAGCAGACGGTTGAGGGCTTCAAGCACGCGCACGAGAGTGGAGCCTTCTGCGTGGCGATCAGCGACACCTTTCTCTCCCCGCTCGCGCGCTTTGCCGATCAGTTCTTCGTCACGTCAACCGAGCACCTGTCCTTTGCGGACTCTTACGTGGCGGGTATGGCGCTGCTGGATGCCGTCTTGGTAGCTTGTGCGAATGTGCATCGCCGCAGGAACGTATCGGTTCTGAAGAAAGTGGCGCAGGAGCAGCGCACGGGCTTCCGCTGGTATAAAGAAAGCCCGTAATGATCGAACACTTCAGTCGTCTTTAGGGGGCGACGGGCTTGGCAGGAAGCGTGTAAACGGTCTTCCCGTTATCGTCCAGGAATTGCAGCGACGCCACGTCGGAGCCATCCACAGACATCACGATCCGGGGTTTTCCTTTTGTGTCGGATAGTGTGACGGTGGCTTCGTTCTTCGCACCGCGACCGACGAAAACTCTGGGAACGCCTCCAGCTCCAGCTGCAATAGCCTCTTCACGCAGCTTTTTCATGGCGTCGGTTTTGGCTGGGCCGTCCGGCATCAGTTCGACATCCTCTACCTTTCTTGCAAACGGCGCCATGGGAGTCAGCGATCTCTCCCACACGCGTAGCCCCGATGAACGATCATCGCCCGATTGCCGGTAAGAGATCCCGACCGTCTGATCCTGATCGTATTGGTCGAACATGAAGCTGGAATCGGCGACGATCTTGCCATTTTCCTTCTTGCCTTCCCACGTCATACCCCCGCACTCATCGCCCTCGTCATTAAAGAAGATGAGGCCTGCGCCCCGCTTGCCTTCGCGGGTCTTCATGTAATGGCCGCCTATGATCGGTCCCGGCGACCGTTCGTTGTTCGAAATAGCCAGACGCAGTTTGCCATTCTCGACGATGTTGATGCGCTCGGCGTCGATCTCCTCGAACTTGACCTTATGGTTCGGTTCCGCAGCCAGGAAAATCAGAACTCCAAATAAAACGGACGAAATTCCAACATATGCTTTGAGCAAACGCAATTCTTTGCGAATCGTCATTTTCATTATTTGCCTTCTTTCGCCATGAGGTAGCGGTCAAACCAGGCGACCGTCCGGCGCAGCGCGTCGATCTGATCTTCGCGCTTGCGCCAACCGTGGCCTTCTTGTGGATAGTAATGAACGTCGAACGTGCTGCCCTGCGCTCGCAACTTTTCTGCAATCTGTTCGGTCTCCTCCTTCGGAACACGAACGTCGTTCTCGCCTTGCAGAAGCAAGAGTGGGGCCTTCTCGGAAGCAATATATTGCAGAACTGACGTCTTGTCGTAGGCGGCGGCATCGCGCTCCGGATCGCCGAGCAAGTTCTTTACATATTCCTGAAGGAACGGGTCGGCATGCGCCAACATTGAGCGCCAGTTTGAAACCCCGTACTGCTCGACGCCAGCCGCCCACAGATTGGGCGTCTTGCCGACGGCAATCATGGTCATGAAGCCACCGTAGGATCCGCCGGTAATGCCGACATGCTTAACATCGACGTACCCGGTCTCCTTCAAGAACTCAATCGCGTACACCTCATCCTGAAGATCACCGCCGCCGAGATCCTGATAATTGGCCTTTTGAAACGGAATGCCGAATCCAGTCGAGCCGCGTACATTAGGAGCGATACAGACATATCCCCGAGAGGCGAGCGCCACTGCAGTCTGGTTCCAACCGTCCTCGGTTTGCCATGTCGGGCCGCCATGAGCGATAACGATAGCGGGGTTGCTGCCATCGCGCTTCAAGTTGAAAGGAATCCAGAGGATCGCGCTGACGATAGTTCCATCGAAGCTTTTGTAATGGACTACTGCCGAGGGAGGAATGTTTCTCGCATCGAGTGAGGCGATAGCGGAATAAGTCAGTTGAGTTCCCGAACGGGAGGCTAAGTCGTAAACCCAGAGATCGGCCGGCTGGCTTGCGCTTTCATGATGTACCAGCAA
The DNA here is from genome assembly GCA_049589215.1 of Terriglobales bacterium. Lineage (GTDB taxonomy): Bacteria > Acidobacteriota > Terriglobia > Terriglobales > Acidobacteriaceae > Acidiflorens. The sequence goes on from JBAWAI010000382.1 coordinate 6,679, forward strand.
TTTATTGCTGCCCGGCGAGAAGGCGTTCGGATTGCCGCTTACCGAGTTCAGCCCTTCGAGGTTCTCGAGCTTCGTTGTCTTCAGGGTATGGGCGTCAACAAGGTAAACCCCTCGACGGCTATCCTGATTGACGCTATATGTAAACACGCGTCCGTCGGCCGACCAGTCACCGGGCTCGGCATCCCATGTGCCGTCTGTCATCCATGTTGTCTGGCGGGTGACCAGGTTCAGAACTCCGACGCGTGAGCGTGCGACTCCTTCGTTGGAACTGATCAGCAGTCGATCATCATTGGGAGAGAGTGCGGAAGCTGCGTGGAGAGACGCTCCAGTGTGGGGCGTGAGGTTTTCGGCTTTGCCGGTCGAGACCTCAATGCGATAAACATCCGAATCCGCAAAACTGTTTTCCATGCGGGCGGCGAAAATGTACTTGCCATCGTGGCTCCAGCAGATTCGATTCCAATAGTGATTAGGCGTCGTCTCAGCAGTCAGTGCGCGCACCGCATGCGTATGCCAATCCATCACCATGACATTCACATTGGGTGACTTGGAAGTCTTGGCATCAAAGACGAGCCAGTTGCCATCGGCCGAGAATTCAGGCGAAAGCTCGCGCGTCTCAGGCGTATTGGTCAGGTTGACGGGCGTGCCGCCGCTAGACGGGATAGCGTAGAGATCGTAGAGCTCATTGCCGCCCTTATCCTGTTGGTAAACGACCCACCTACCATCAGGCGAGTAAGTGGGAGAGAGTTGCGCATCTTCGGATTGGGATAACTGGACCGGCCAACTACCGGCAGCGCTCACTTTCCACAAATTCGTTCGTCCCGAAAGATTTGTAGCCAGAACAATTTCTTTACCATCGGGCGACCAACTAGTCCCTGCGATGGATCGAGTGTAGTAAAGATCGTCGATTGGCACCGCAGTCGCCGCGGCATAGCTCATTGATAAGAGGGTTTTCGGATCAGTAGCCTGAAGGTGGGTGTCGATCTGCGCGGCAGTCTTAACAGACAGACATGCCGTGAGGCCGACAAAGACGCTCAAGATCGCCAAGAATCGACTAGAGTTTGTCACGAACAACGTCATTAACCTCAAGACCCGCGACTGGCATGGACCGCGCGGGTCTTTGTTGGATTGGCTCTCAACTCGAGAGCCAGCTCAGAATGCGAACTTTAGTGCGACCTGGATGACTCTCGGATTGGAGACCGTTCCGCCGATGATTCCAGCGCCCCCACCCGGCTCAAAATCCGTACTTGGATCGGCAAATACCGGATGATTGAAAACATTGAAAACATCTGCTCTGAAACTAAGCTGAGAGGCCTCGGTGGGCCGCTTGATCGGGATGGCCTTCGAAAGAGACATGTCGCTCACAAATTGATCGGGACCCCGGATGTTGCCGATCGGGGCGTTTCCAAAAGCCGTTGCGATTCCGTCCGCGCCGATTACCGGAGCAGCAGGAAAGCAATCGGTGTTGAAATAGTTACTGACGCGATTGCTCGCCGAGCCTGACTTGTTTACTGCGCACCCCGGCGTATAGTCGGGCCGGTCCGTAAGCGTGCCATAGGCATTTTGCGGATTGCCGTTGACGGCGAATAACTGGTGTCCGTTTTGGACTGTGGTTACACCAGAGAGCGTCCAGCTTCCAAGAATTCTCCCCGGCAGAGACGAGAGACTTCCAGGGTACGGGATGTTATACGTGTAACTCACAACAAACCGCTGTGGGCGGATAAACGGATCGGGACCGTAAAAACTCTTCAGGTTCGTCTGGTCCCCATAGATGAGTCCACCAAAGCCGCCGCTCGTTACTGCGCCGGGAACGTCCGTCAAATCTCGAGCCCATGTATAAGATGCCATGAACTGTAGTCCATGGCTGAAGCGCTTTTTCACGCTGGCCTGCAGCGAGTTATACCAGGACGCTCCGTTCGATTGGATTAAGATCAGATCGCCGCTGCTCCAACCCTCGTACGGAACGCGAAGTGGAATATTCGCGAGCGTATTGGTCGTCTCGCCGCGGATCGGATTGGTGGGACTAGCCAATGCAGCTTGGTTTACTTGATTGGACTCCCACAGGCGCGTGAAGCGCGCTCCCCCATACCCGATGTCAAAGACAAGGTCTCTGGCAATCTCCGTCTGCACATCGAGGCTGTAGTGTTGTGAAACCGGTGGCCGGAGGTTTTGATCGAGGCCTTCAAAAGACTGCTCGGTATCAGGGCTATACGCAGCTGCCGGCCATGAAGGAAAGCTTGGAATCGGTTGCCAAAGTGGATTTTGAAAGTTCGCCGGAGCATTGTCAGATCCGATGGCATATACCAGAGATGCAAACGGTGGCGAAGCGATGTTTTGCGTTAAGCCGTTCGCGCCCAAACGACTGCGGTAAACGCCATAGCCTCCGCGCAGCACTGTCTTATCCATATTTGGAAGCTGCCAGGCAAAACCAATGCGCGGCTCCCATGCATTCTGAGCCAGCCCCTTGATGCCCGTATTGTTGCCGAGTCTCGTGACGCCGGCCGGAGGCGCTCCCGGATAGTTCGATGGAACAACGTAACCGGCCAGGGTGCCGCCTGCGGGTGGATTTGGATTGAGAAGCGAAAGGTCGACACCAGTATTGATTCCGCGCGCTTCACTGAAGTCGCCCAGATGTTCAAAGCGGAGGCCGGCGTTGAACGTCAGCCTGGGCGTTACCTTGATATCGTCCTGCACATATCCGGAAGCGTCATAGTAACGGTAGTATCGCGAAAGGTTTCCCGGAACCATCTCGTCCAGGTATTCATTGCTATAAGGTACGCCGGCCGCGGCGGTGCCGTTGTCGTTCGCGTCCAGGCCAAGCAGGAAATCCGCAAATGTCAGGAAATAGATTCCGCCGAGGTCTTGAAGGTATGCGGAATTAACCTGATTGCGCGTGAAGTCGCCTCCGAAGCGAAGGCTATGCCGGCCGTGCGTCCACGCCAGAGAATCCTGTACAAGAAAAGTATTTTGGACCTCAATCGTATTTTCGGCATTGCCGCCGAGGCCCACGTCGGCCGCGCTGATTCCTGGAATATCGTTGACAAAGGCTGGAACGGTGGACCCGATGCTTGAATAGGAGAACTGCTCTCCTTGATTGAGAGTGTCGTAGCTTCTGTTGAAGCCGATTTCCGCCTGGTTCAACAGTGTTGGACTGAAGGTATAAGTATGAGTGACGGAAGCGGTCTTAAAGTTCACAGCATTGGAGAAGGGAAAGCCGGGCACGCCCGCGCCGGCTGGCCGCGCTTCAGGAATCGTCATCGTGGCATTGCTATTCGCCATGAAATAGCGCACTTGGAAACTACTTTTGTTGTTCTGAATGTAATCCCCATTTGCCATGTACTGATCTTCGGTATACGGGCACGGGACGCTGAAGGCCGCGGTACCCTGCGTGTCAGAATAGGGACCCGGAGCAATCGTCTGCGGCGTCGGGATCAGGTAGTTGCCATTGGGCAGCTTCATCTGCATCAGCGTCAATGCGACTGGATTGATATTGGAGCCATCGGAAGCAATCGAGGGGCCCACACCACCCAAAAGGGTTTGGATGTATCCATACTGTCCGCCAAAAATCGCCCCCAGGCCGGCGGGAGACCGATCGTTGGTCAGCGGCGGAACAAAGGCGGTTGATGCGCAATTGCCGGAAATGCCGTTTCTCTGACGCGTGCCTTGATACGAGCCAAAGAAGAGCAGCTTATCGCGAACAATATGCCCACCGATTGTGCCTCCGAACTGGTTCTGCTTTTCGACCGCGCGGGGCAGACCGGCCTGATTCAGAAACCAGAGATTGGCGTTCATGTCGTCATTGCGAAGAAACTCGAACAGCGAACCATGCAAATCGTTACTGCCCGTCTTGGTAATAACATTGACCGCCGTGCCGCCATTGCGCCCGTTGGACGCATCATAGGGAGCCGTCACCACTTTGAATTCTTCGAATGTATCCGGGTTGGGGATTGGGATGCCACCCGAGAACTCCCCGGCGCTGAAATTGTCATTGATGGGAACCCCGTTCATCTCGAAATTGTTATCGTTAGTCACTGCGCCGTTGGCGGAAAATCCCGAACCGCTGGTTGCCAGGCTGCTGTTCCCCTTGCCCAGATCGCCGGCGTCAGTGAGTTCTGCGGACACGCCGGGATTCAAACCGATAATCTGAAGATAGTTGCGCGCCGCCAGAGGAAGGTTGCTGATCATCTGGCTATCGGTAACGCTACCGAGTTCAGCGGATTCTGTCTGAATCTGAGAGCCGGTGCCGGTCACGGTCACAATCTCATTTTTAGTTCCGACGACGAGCTTGACTGGAACGCTGACGGTTTCCGACACGACTACCGTTAGGTCCTCGACGACCGAGGCCTTGAAACCGGCGGCGCTGACCTCGACTCGATACTTGCCGGGCGGCAGCAAGGGTAACGAAAAGCTGCCAGTCGAATGCGAGACGGTCGTCCGTCTGTCTCCCGTCGCGACATTCGTGACCACGATCTGGGCACTCGAGACAGCCGCCCCGGACGGATCGGTTAGGGTTCCACTGATAGCGCCGGTCGACGCATTCTGTGCAGCCGCAGGCATCAGGAAGACACTCAACATCAAAAGAACTGGCAGCCACCGAGCCATAGTACCCCCTCTTTTCCTACATGGTGCAACGTTTATTGCAACTGGCGATACAAGTGTCATGCATTTAATGGCGGTCATTATCGTTCGCATGAGCGCGTTTGTCAACGCACAAGTTGGTCTGGCGAAGGCTTCTGGTTGTGACGACGTGCAAGATATGCAACAATCGTTGCCGATGGTGGTGGAGGAGTTTGCCACGACTTGCTCGAAGGAGTGAAGGGTTCCATGAAAATCTGCTCTCGACAAAACCACGTTGGACTTTCCGCCATTGGTTTTCTGTTTCTGGCGCTCGCTTCCCTTCAAACCGGCGCGCAGACGCAGGGCGGCACACCGAAGTTCGCAATTTCTTATTCCCGCGTCGCGGCTTCCGGTCCAGTAACCGGCCGGATCGTCCTCGTGCTCGCTCCCAAGGGCGAGCCGGAGCCACGACTAACGGTTAGTCCGAACGGGCCCGCAATTTTCGGCGTTGACATCGATCATCTTCAGCCGGGTGATACCGCGACGATTGATGCGACGAGTGTTGGCTTTCCCAAAGCTCTTGCCGATTTGCCGGCCGGCGATTATTTTGCGCAGGCCGTAATTGACATTTACACGCAGGTTCACCGGTCGGATGGACACACAATCTGGGTGCATTTGAACGACGGTACGCAGGAGACCTTCAACATCGCGGCCGGGAATCTCTACAGCCTCCCGCAGAAGGTTCATCTCGGGTCGGGCGGAACATTCACCCTGAACGTCGACCATGTCATCCCGCCGAGTCCGGTTCCCCCGGACACCGAATGGGTCAAGCATGTCCGCGTTCAGAGCGCGAAGATGACTGCGTTCTGGGGACACCCGATATACATCAATGCGACCATCCTGCTGCCCAGAGGATACGAGCAACATCCCGAAACCCGCTATCCAACCGTCTTCACGATGGGCCACGAGGTTCCGTTCACGTTTGATCCGAAGCCCGGACCTCCCGCCACCGAACAACAACTCGAGGATCGCGGATTGGAGAGCGGCTACCAGTTCTACCAGTCATGGACGGGCGATCACTTTCCTCGCGTGATTGCTGTCTCGTTTCAGCAACAAACGCCATTCTTTCCTGATTCGTATTCCGTGAACTCGGTCAATCAGGGTCCTTATGGCGATGCGATGATCGAAGAGGCGATTCCGTACCTGGAGTCCCACTTTCGAATGATCGCGAAACCCTACGCTCGCCTGGCCGAAGGGGCGTCAACTGGCGGTTGGCAAACACTCGCACTGCAGCTTTATCATCCCGATTTCTTCGGTGGAGTCTGGGTCCTGCAACCGGATCCAATCTCGTTCCGTCATTATCAGATGGTAAACGCATACGAAGACGCGAATGCGTTTTCAGTGCCAGCAGGCCCGGTCGTATTGGCGGTACGTCCGATGCGGAGGACGGTTGAAGGTCAGGTCACGATCACGGTTCGCGATCTGAGTTCGTTTGAAGCGGTGCTCGGAAGTCATGGGCGTTCGGGTTACCAACTTGAAGCCTGGGAAGCGATTTACGGCCCGATTGGACCCGATGGCTATCCCGTTCCGCTCTGGGACAAACAGACCGGACAGATCGACCACACAGTTGCCGGTTACATGCGCGATCACGGTTACGATTTACTCGAGTACAGCAAGCGCAACTGGAGCACGATGGGGCCGAAGATTATTGGCAAGCTCCACTTTTTCTGCGGAGACATGGACAATTTCTATCTGGACCTCGCGGTCTACGATTACCAGGCCTTCCTGAAAAAGACGGCCGATCCTCACTACGAAGCTGAATTCACCTTTGGTCGGCCCATGAAAGGGCACGGCTGGCACGCCTTCACGTGGGCGGAGATGGTGAAGCACATGGGTAGCTACGTGCAATCGAACACGCCGACTGGAGACGACAGCTCTTCCTGGAACTATTAGGGTGCAAGCTGCCAATCGGTTGAGAAATGGGCGATGCAACGTTCGTTGCACCACTGAAACAGTCGGCGTATGCTGTTGCGCAACGGCAATTTTCAAAACAAACGTCAACACAGGAGGTGAAACATGGCGACCGGAACACCCTCAATGCGAGTATCCCTTTCGAAGCGGGCGGCACGACTGAATCCCAGCCTGGGTCCGGCGGAAGCGCACGATGTGATTGCGCTTGGCTCTGGGCACGGGTTTCCGGGAGTCTTTCCGGACATGACGGAGATGGCCCGCGTCGCACTGAATGAATATCGGCACGAAACTCTTCAATATGGCCCGACGCTCGGCTTGCCAGAAATGCGTGAGTGGATTGCGGGCTATCTCAAAGAGAATGGCGTGGATGCCACGGCCGACCATGTCCTGATCGTGAACGGCGCGAAACATGGGCTCGATTTGATCTCGCGCCTGCTCCTGGATGAAGGCGACACCGTGGTTGTGACGGCTCCGACTTATTTCACGGGCATTCCAATTTTCAAAACATTCGGCGCGAATTTCATCGAGGTCTCGCAGGATCTCAACGGCATGGTGGTGAAAGAGCTGGAGCAGACATTAGCGCAGCGCGTCCGCGAAGGACAGCCTCTGCCGAAACTGATCTACAACGTTCCTGACTACCATAATCCCGCGGGCGTAACGATGTCGCGCGCGCGCCGGCAATCACTGGTCGAACTGGCCGACGCGCACGGAATCTATATTGTCGAGGACAGCCCCTACCGCCGTGTCCGCTTCGAAGGGCCACAGGAGCCGATGATCAAGGCCTTTGACCGCTCCGATACAGTGTTTATTCTCGGAACATTTTCAAAACTGGTCGCGCCCGGCCTGCGCATCGGCTGGATCGTCACTTCACCGGAAATGGTCGCGCGGCTTGCGCAATTGAAATCAGATTTGGGTTCGTGCCCGCTCACGCAGCGAATCATTCTCGAATTCTGCAAAGGAAATCATTTGTCAGAGCACACCGAGCGTGTGCAGAACCTATACCGTTCGCATCGTGACGCGATGGCGACGGCGCTTAAGGAGTACCTGCCTGAGGCTGCGTTCACGCTCCCGCATGGCGGATATTATCTGTGGCTGACACTGCCGCCGCATATCGATGCAGACAAACTAACGGCGCGCGCGCTCCAGGAAAAAGTGGGAATCATTCCGGGCAGCAAATTCTTCGCGGGCGCGGGGCCAAAAGGCCAGGGAGCACCAACAAATCATATCCGGCTCTGCTATAGCCACGCGTCTCCGGAGGAAATTGTTGAGGGAATCAAGCGCTTGGCGCGGGCCGTGCGAGCCATGAGCGACTAGGGCGAATTGCCGAAGCCGGAGGCCGGATTGCGGCGCAAAGATCCCTGCCGCTCCCACGGGCAGCGCAAGTTTTCCATCTGCCGCCGAACCTCCAGCTTCTGACTCAACTGACTGAGGCGAAAACGAGTGGGGAAGGATGCACGCGTGAAAGATGGGTCTGTGATCACGATCGGCTCAGTGACCGCCGAACCTGGGCAGGTGGTCCGCGGTTTTCTCGACGTCGGTGAAACAGCAACTGGTCCCGTTCAACTGCCGCTAGTCATCATCAACGGATCTCATCCCGGCCCAACTCTTTGCCTGACCGGAGGCGTGCACGCTACCGAATACGCCTCGATCGCTGCCGTTATGCGGCTCCTGAACGAGATCCGTCCCGAAGATCTGCACGGCTGCATTGTTGGGGTGCCGGTCGTCAGCATGCACATGTTCGCGGCGCGCTTACCGTTCATTTCGCCGCTGGACGGCGTCAACCTCAACAAGATTGCTCCAGGAGGAGACGGATCAATTTCCGCGATTCTGGCAAGTAGGCTTTTTGACGAGGTCATCGCCAAGGCTCACTATCACATCGACTTTCACGCCGGTGACTTTGGAGAAATGCTGATGGCTTTCGCGGGCTACAGTTTGACCGGGAACGAAAAGATCGACCGGGAGGGAGAGGCGCTGGCGAGAATCTTCACGCCGCAAGTGTTCTGCATCGCGCCCCAGGGAACCACCCTGCCGCCGTCACCGGGCTTCGTTGCGCATGCGGCGGCGCAAAAAGGCATCGTATCCATTCTTGCGGAAGCCGGCGGCAACGGGACAATGGAGGAATCTGACATTTCTGTACACGTCGATGGCGCGAAAAATGTCATGCGCTATCTCGGCATGATCGAGGGTGTACCGCGAATTTACGGGCCACGCATTTTGGCGACGGACTGGCACAACACGCGCGCCACGCGGTCCGGTCTGCTGTGGCTGAAAGTGGCGGTCGGGGAAATCGTTTCTGAAGGCCAGGAGGTGGCGGAAATATGGGATATCTTCGGGCGAACCGTTGAGAAAGTCCGAGCGGCCAAGGCTGGACTCGCGATGCTGGTCTGGGGCAGTAAGGCCGTGAATACTGGCGACCCGATCATGAGATGCTGGTCGTTCAAACCGGCCCCGCCCTTTCCGGAGACCGATCGACTCCAGGCAGATTGATCATTAGTATGCCTCGCTTCCGAAGTATGAGTGCGATTTACTTTGAAAAATGGAGGATTCTGTGAAAAAGTTCCTCGGCAGTCGGCGGTTCCTCGCGATTTATTCCGGTCTGTTGACCCTGGTCTTTTCGATCACGATTCTCGGCGGATTTGCCGCCGAGAAAGACAAGACCGACCTCAAGGAAATTAACGTACAACGGATTAATCTCGTCGAACCCGACGGGACATTGCGCATGGTCATTTCCGACAAGGCATTGTTTCCGGGCATCTTCCTTAAAGGCAAAGAGCACCCGCATCCCGACCGCAAAACAGCCGGCATGCTCTTTCTGAACGAGGAGGGGACAGAGAACGGCGGCCTGATTTTCGGTGGCGAGAAAGATAAGGACGGTCACATAAGCAGCCACGGCCACTTGAGCTTCGACGCCTACGAGCAGGATCAGGTATTCAGTTTGGACGCCCAGCAAGAGGGGGACAAAAGCGCCTCGGCGCTGACATTGGTCGATCGGCCCGGCTACCCGATTGGCGACTTGCTTGCGCTCACGGATCGGATCAAGGACCTATCTTCGGATCAGAAGAAGGTCGAGATTGCAAAATTTACCGATGTACATCCATCGCCGCACGCGCGACTGTTTCTGGGGCGCAATGCCGACAAGTCAGTGTCTTTGAAACTCAAGGATATTGATGGGCATGATCGCATGGTCGTGGAGGTGGGTGCGGATGGCTCTCCAGTCATACGATTCCTCGACGAAGCCGGCAAGGTGGTGAATCAGATCCCGCCGCCAAAAGCGCAAGGGCAATAACAGCGCGCAAAGTGCGTGATCCTGGCTAACTGTGCTCAAAACTGGCATCTTGATGCAACGTTTGTTGAACCACCGCGACTAATTGTAATATCGATTTCCAGCGGCAAGCCATTTGACACAGTAGAGTTGTTCCGAGTAAAGTTTCGCAATGTGCAACATACGTTGCACCAAAAATAAATAGTGCTCTCACAATGATTAACGAAGCGAGCTTGCGCGCAGACCGTGCCGTCGCTGATTTCGCAGCGCAGTATCGCCATCTCTTTCCTGTTGCACAGCGCTACGTCTATTTGAACCATGCGAGCGTCTCGCCATTTTCGACGCCAGTTTGCGTCGCGATGCGGAACGTTTTGAACGGCGTGAGCGAGCACGCGGATCGCAAGTTCGGAGAATGGGAGCGGGAAATATCCTTGGCGCGGGCGGCAGCCGCCAGGCTTGTTAACGCGCGATCCTATCAAATCGCATTCTTGCGTAACACGTCAGAGGCAATCTCGGTAATTGCCAATGGAATGGAGTGGCGCGCTGGGGACAACATCGTCAGCCCGGCGGGGGAGTTTCCCGCCAATGTTTACCCGTGGGCGCGGTTGAAAGATCGCGGCGTTGAACTTCGTCTTCAACCGGAACGCGAGGGCCTGGTCGACAGCGATGAACTGTTGTCATTAGTCGACGAACGTACGCGGATCGTTGCGGTCAGTTGGGTTCAGTTCGGCACCGGCCAACGCCTGGACATCAGGCGGATCGGCCGCTTCTGCCATGAGCGAAATATCCTGTTTTTGGTTGACGCGATCCAGGGGCTGGGCGCGTTGCAGCTGGATGTGGAACGCGATTATGTCGATGTGTTCGCGGCGGGCGGCCACAAGTTCCTTATGGGGCCGAAAGGCGCGGGATTGCTTTACGTTTCAGAACGTGCGCTCCAAAAAGTTACGCCCTCTGTCATAGGCTGGACTGCGGTCCGAGATTACGACGACTATTTGGCTCACGACCTCGAATTTCGAGAAGGAGCTTTCCGGTTCGAGGGAGGAACATTGAACGAGGTCGGCATCTGCGGCCTGGGGCAAGCCCTTGAGCTCTTTCTGAAGGTAGGTCCGGAGAAAATCGAGCAGCATCTTTTGTTTTTGAACCAATACCTGACGACCAAAGTGGAAGACTGTGGATACCGCGTGTTGACTACCGGCAAACTGGAAGACCGGTCCGCCATCATCGTCTTCGACGGCGATGGCTTCTCTGCGGATGACACCTGCCAGCGCCTGGCGTCCCTCGGCATCATTGTTTCTACGCGCCTCGGCCGATTGAGGGTCGCGCCCCACTTCTATAACTCGTGTGCGGATATCGACAGGTTGGTCGAAGCTTTGCCGAGAATATAACGCGTTCGAAAGTGGACTGACTTGGAATGCATAAAATAACTTGCGGTTAGTCTCAGGAAATGGTGATGCGATACATCCAAATAACGGTCTTGCTAGCAATTGGCCTTTGCGCCTCGTTCTTCGCCTCCGGCGATGACGCTCCTAAGCATCTCACGCATGAACAGACGGCCAAAGACACCAAAGCCTTCCTCTCATTGTTAGAGGCCACCCACGCCGATCCTTATACGAATCTAGGCGGAAAGATTGCCTTCAAAAAAAAGGCTGAGAAACTCGTGAAGGATCTGCCGGCTGATGGGCTGTCTGTTCCAGAACTCACCGATCGGCTGGGTGCGTTTCTCGCACCCCTGCGCGACGGCCACACTCGCGTTCGCGGCAGTCGAGCGCGCTGGCAGGATTCCTCGCCGCGTTTGGCCGTTCAGTTCGCCATCACCGCCGATGGCTTAGCGATCGCGGCATTCGATCTGCCGGAACTGAAGGGCGCGCGAGGCGACAAACTGGTTGCGGTCAATGGGTACACGATTCCGGACCTGATGACCCGCATGCTGACAGAAGTCTCCACTGAAAATGAATACGGATCTTACTATGGCGTCGCGCTGGCGCTGCGCAGTTTCAAGCTCCTGAAGAACCTGATTCCCGACCTGGATCGGACTCGGGGTGTGCGTTACACGCTCGAAGACGCGAAGGGAAACCGGGTCGAGCGCACTATCAGTTGGGACGGCGACCATCCCGAGGAAGCCGAGAAGTGGTCGGATAAACCAGCGCAATGGGCGGGAATACCGCATCCCAAGCAACCCTACTATTATGAATTTCTCGATGGCAATCAGACTGCGTACTTTCGCGTAGAGAACATGGTTCCGCGCGAGAGCTACGAAATCATGAAGGGCTACCAGGTTGGCGACCTGCAGGGAACGTTGCAGGAGTATTACAAAAGGCACGACAAGGAAATGCCTGCGGATCTCGACGCCGCGGTCCTAGGCGTGCCATCAGTCACCGAACCAGCCACGCAGATGGTCCAAGAGATGAAGAAGCATCAATCGCGGAGTCTAATTATCGATCTGCGAGGCAACGGGGGCGGCTCTACGCCGGTAATTGTTCCGTTTTTTTATGAAATATATGGTGACGCCTACTTTGGCCGCAACGATGATGCGGAGTTTGTCCAGGTAAAGTCGCCGCTGTGGATGCAGCAATATCACACCTCGGCAGACGAACAGCGCAAGAAAGAACCGGAATTTGAAGTTGGAGAATATGAGTTTACAAGTGGTGATGAGCCCGGAACTGGCGAAGAGAAGCGCAAGAAGAAATTCTCCGAATGGAAAGAGAAGGGGTTGACGTGGGCCAAGCCTCTTGAGGCGCAGGACGGAAAACCAGTGTACCGGCCGCCGAAGGTGATCGTTCTTTGCGATCCGGGGACATTCAGCGCTGCCTTCCAGGCGATGTTTTTGCTCCACGAGATGGGGGCGACGGTCGTCGGAGTGCCATCGGCGCAATCGCCCAACGCCTTTATGGAAGGCACGGAGTATGTACTGCCGGAGTCGGGAATCAAAGGCCTGATTTCAAACGGCATGCAAATGTTCATGCCGCATGATCCCAAGGCAAACGTGTATCACCCCGATTATGAACTCACGTATTCCATTTTTGCGAAATATGGCGGCGATACGGACGCCAGCCTGCGCTACGCCCTTGATTTGCTGGCTGCCGGCAAGATCTAGCCTCTGCGAGCAACAGCCCAGTCGGTTCCTTTCCGAGTCGGACGTTCGGCTAGCCACCATCTGTGTTTCCCGCGCTATTGAAGTATTGCAGCGGGTTGAGGATGGCCTTGACCAGATCTCGCAGAAAACCCGCTGCCCCGGCTCCATCGACAACACGATGGTCGCTTGAAAGTGTCAAGGCCATCATGGGGCGAATTCCCGGAAGACCACTAACCGGCACAACCCGATCGGCGATCGCCCCGACGGCGAGAATTGCGGCTTGAGGCGGAATAATGATTGCGGTGAATGCGTCCACGCCGAACATGCCGAGATTGCTGATTGTGAAGGTACCGCCCGTAATGTCTTGCGGACGCAACTTCCCCCCGCGCGCGCGTTCTGTCAGGGATTGTCGCTGCGACGCAATTTCGCCTAATTCCGTTTGGGCAGCATTGTGAATGACCGGGGCCACAACGCCGTCGTCGACAGCCATTGCGAGTCCGACATTGATCTCAGAATTCGCTCGTATGCCTTCGCTGCTCCAGCTTGAGTTGATGCGCGGATGTTTCTGAAGAACAACCGCGGCCAATGCCACCAGCAGATCGCTATGCGTGAGTTTGACTTTGTGCGATTGATCAATAGCGGGCCCCAACTTCAGACTCGCCTCGTTCAGTGCGCTAGCATCCACTTCGCGGACGACAAAGAAATGAGGCACGGTCATCCAGCTCTGCGTCGTGCGCTCCGCCATCAGCCGTGCAATGGTGTTGCCGCTTGCAATCCTTGCGGGAGGCGCGCCGGCTTTGGATTCGGCGACGGCGACAATATCGGAGGCAAGAATTTCCCCGCCGGCGCCGGAGCCGCGGACATCCGAGAGATTGACTCCCCATTCGCTGGCCAGGCGGCGCGCCTTAGGGGAGATCTTGATGGACTGCGTTGAAGGCGGCATTTGATCCGCGGATTTCGGGACTAAAGTTGCGGAGGAGACAACGGCAGTGGTTTTTCGCCCGGACGCCGCTACCAGTTCATCAGTGGGAGGAACTTCTCCAGGCTGGACGATCCATGCAATGGTTCGGCCGACCGGTACTTCCGTCCCAGCATCAACCTTTATGCCGGCGAGCACGCCGGCGGCGGGCGATTCGATCTCCATCACCGCTTTGTCGGTTTCGACCTCCAGCAACGGCTCGCCCTTGGCCACCGATTCGCCTTCTTTCTTCAGCCACGAAATGAGCTTGCCGGTTTCCTGAGCCATTTCGAGAGCGGGCATAACCACACTGATCGCCATAAATTAGAGAATCGTAGTTAAGAAACTGGGCTAGATATTCGTCTTATGGAGCCTTATCGGATAAGCTTGCCCGTGCTTACCCCAGCGGCATTTAGTCGTCCACTCCGATGCGTTCCTGCTGAGAGCTTGCTTCGATCATCTCGCGCACTCGTTTGCTCGGTTTGGACTCCGTTTCTCGAATTGCGGGAAGCGGACCGTCAACGGTGAAATAGTGCCGGCCGGCAACCAGAAGCTCCTCAGCAGGGAATCGGGTAATGACTTCGTGCCCCGTTTCGGTAACGACGATTTCTTCCTCAATGCGCGCGGCGCTCCAGCCATCAGTCGAGGGCCAGAAGGTTTCCAGGGCAAAGACCATGCCGGGCTTGATTTCGCAGGAATGTTCGAGCGATACGAGACGGCTGATCACGGGCTTCTCCCAAATGGCGAGGCCGATGCCGTGCCCGTATTGCAGCGCGAAAGCAGCTTCTTCATTGGGGAAACCAAACTCTTGCGCCTTTGGCCATACGGCTGCAATCTCGGCGGTAGTCCGTCCCGGTCGAACCAGTTCGATCGCCGCATCTAAATATTCTCGGCATCGCTTGTAGGCATCGCTCATTGCGTGCGATGCGTATCCGATGGTGAAACAGCGGTAATAGCAGGTGCGGTAGCCCATGTAAGAGTGGAGTATGTCGTAATAGACAGGATCTCCGGGACGCAGGACACGATCGGAGAAAACGTGCGGATGCGGATTGCAGCGCTCCCCAGAGATTGCGTTGACGGCTTCCACATATTCGGAGCCCATGTCGTAAAGAACTTTGCTCACCAGTCCCACCGCCTGGTTTTCGCTCATACCGGGCTTCATGGCGCGATAGAGTTCGTCATAGGCGGCATCGACCATCATGGCGGAGTGGTTCAGCAGGCTGATCTCGTCACGCGTCTTGATAAGGCGCGCTTCCGACATCAGCGCCTGGCCATCGACGACCTTAATTCCTTCTTTTTGTAGCGCGAACAAAACCGGCAATTCGATAATGTCGATGCCTACCGGCTCTTTATGAAGGCCGCGCATTTCCAGCTCAATGCGAATTTTCTTGGCTACATCTTCCGCGCGTCCCATCTCTGGCGTCATGGCGCCGCGCAGCATGGAGATTCCAGCGCGCGACCGTTCGCCGAGCCAAGGGCAATGTAGTTGGTGGTGCTTTGCCGCAGATCCGAAATCCCACAAAATCGGTTCATCGTTTTGCGGAAGCAGCGTAAACCGATTCGCCTTGTCCTGAGCCCATGTGCCGATGTGGGTTGCGGTCAGATAACGGACATTATTCATGTCGAAGCACAACAGCGAGCCCATTTCAGACCTAGCGAGAAGTTCTTTGGCACGGGCCAGGCGTTCGTGGCGGAGGCGATCGAAGTCAACCCTGTTTTCCCAATCCACTGCCATCGTTCCGTATGTCGGCAGAGCCATAGAATCCTCCTTACTAGTTGAGCGTGTTGTCAGGATCGTCCACAGAGTGTACGCGCGGCGTCAAACACGGTTTGTTCGGTCGGCACAGTTACATCTTCCAAGGGCGGCGAGAACGGAATCGGAACATGCATCGCGCCCATGCGTTTGACCGGTGCGTCCAGGTCGTAAAATGCGCCGGTCGCAATCACCGATGCAAGTTCGGCGGTAACGCCATAGCGTTCGTAGCCTTCGTCGAGAATGATCGCTCGCGACGTCTTTTTCGCTGAGTCAATCAGAGTTTGTTCGTCGAGCGGCCACATCGTGCGCGGGTCGACCACTTCGGCGCTGATTCCTATTTCTTTCAAGAGAACGGCTGCGCCCAGCGCTACCTGCACCATGCTGCTGGTCGCGACAAGAGTAATGTCTTCTCCTACGCGTTTTATGTCAGCAACGCCCAGCGGCACCGTGTAATCGCCCTCGGGCACAGCGCCTTTAAGCTTGTACATCATCTTGTCTTCGAAAAAGACAACTGGATTTTCGTCACGAATCGCAGCTTTCAGCAAACCCTTGGCGTCATAGGGCGTCGATGGCAAAACAACTTTCAAACCCGGGACGTGGCAGTACCACGCATGCAACGACTGCGAGTGCTGAGCAGCGGAACGGCGCGTCGCTCCCATGGTCGTGCGCATCACCATCGGCACTCGCCACTTTCCACCCGACATGTAATGGACTTTGGCGGCCTGGTTGACCATCTGGTCCATGGTCAACGTGATGAAGTCGCCAAACATGATGTCGACCACTGGACGCATTCCGGTCATGGCTGCACCAACCGCCAGCCCCGTGAAGCCAGCCTCAGAAATTGGCGTATCAAGCACTCGGTCTTTGCCGAATTCTTCTAACAGGCCAGAGAGAACTTTGAAGGGAGTCCCAGCCTCGGCCACATCCTCGCCCATGATGCAGACGGTTTTGTCCCGGCGCATCTCTTCCGCCAGCGCCTCGCGAATCGCTTGCGCGAATGTCAACTCCCGATCGCCATTTTCAGGCATACACGTCCTGATCCACTTCATCGACAGTCGGGTACGGGGCGGCGATCGCGAAGTCGACTGCCTTTTTCATCTCAGATTCAAGCTCAGCTTGCACTTGAGCCAGGGCAGCGGCGTCGCCGAGATTCTGCTCGATCAGCCACTTTCCAAAATTCGTAATCGGATCTCGCTCGGTCTTCCACATCTGCTCTTCCTGTTTCGAGCGGTAATATTCGCGATTGATGTCGCCCACGTGGTGTCCGTGGTAGCGATAGGTATTGCAGAGCAGAAAACCGGGACCGTCGCCGTGGCGGGCACGATCCACGAAACGCTGCGCAATGCCGTGAACCGCGCGTACATCCTGACCATCCACGCTGGCTGCGTCCAAACCGAAGGCGGTCGCCCGCATCAGAATATCTCCGGCCGTGGTCTCCGAGTAATGGGTATATTCCGTGTAGAGGTTGTTCTCGCAAACGTAGATCACCGGAAGCTTGAAAAGTTGGGCTAGATTCATGACTTCGTACAGCACACCCTGGCCGAGCGCGCCTTCTCCAAAGAAACATACAGCTACCCGGCCATTGCCCAGGCGCTGAGCAGAAAATGCTGCGCCAGTCGCAATGCCGGCGCTTCCGCACACGATTGCATTCGCTCCGAGATTGCCGGTCGCCGGGTCGGCTATGTGCATGGAGCCGCCCTTCCCTTTGCAGTAGCCGGCCTCTTTGCCGAGCAATTCGGCGAACATTCGATCGGGAACGGCGCCCTTTGCCAAACAATGTCCATGGCCGCGATGCGTGCTGGTGATGTAATCGGTGCGCTCGAGCGCTTCACAGACGCCGACCGCCACCGCCTCCTCGCCGATGTAAAGATGCGCCAGGCCAGGCATCAGCGCGCGCGTATAGAGCTCGTTGACCTGGGCCTCGAATTGGCGGATGGCAACCATCTGGCGGTACATCCGCAGCCAGAGTTCGACTTTTTCGGAAGCTTCTTTCGGCGGAGCGGCAGTGGTCATTTTTTTGCCCCGGAAGCAATTCCCGACATGCTGGCAAGAACGTCGAACATCACGGCAAAATCGAGTTTCTCCCAGCCCATGCCGCGAGCAGCGGTGAGGAGCTCATTACTGATGGCGGTGGTGGGAACGGGAACATTCAGCTTGCGTCCCATCTCCATGGCCAGGAGCATGTCCTTCTGCATCATGTTGACGTCGAACCACGCCTCTGGCGGTTGCTGCAAGACGAATGGGCCGCGGTATTGAATCATGGGAGATGCGATCGCGCTGTGAACCATTACGTCGACGGCCACCTCACGCGAAATGCCGCTTTTTTCCGCCAGCAAAACACCTTCGCTGAACGCCAGCATTTGTACGGCCAGTTGCAGATTGATCGCGATCTTCATCGACAATGCGATCCCGTTGTCACCGACGCGTGTCACCTTGGGGCCAATATCGAGAAGTAGCGGCTGGAGTCGTTCGAACGTTTCTTTGCGTCCGCCGACCATCACCGAGAGTTTGCCTTGCTGTAAGGTGATGACGCTGCCTGAAACCGGCGCATCAACCATGTCGGCGCCCCGCTCGCGAACCTTGGCGGCGAGCGCGCGGCTTGCTTCGGGACTCACTGTACTCATATCGATGTAGAACTTGCCCGCGCTGAGGCCCGCGAGCAATCCATCAGCACCTTCTGTTATGTCTGCGAGTGCGGCCGCATTCGTCACCATGCTGAAGGTCACATCCGAAGCAAGAGCGACGGCCTTGGGAGATTCGGCAAAGTTCATGCCCTTGTCGATCAGCCATTGTGCTTTCGAGCGCGTCCGGTTATAGCCGGTCACAGTGTGACCTTTTTCAAGCAAGCGGGCGACCATGTTTCCACCCATCACGCCGAGACCGATGAAGCCAAGTTTCGCCATACCACATTCCTTTTTGTTTAAGCCGAGCTACTTCCTGCCCAGTAACGATGAATCCGCAAGCACCTGATTAAGGTGAGCGCGCATTGATTCTCGCGCTGCCTCTGCATCGCGATTCTCGATCGCCGCCAGGATTTGCTTGTGGTGAAACTGCCCTCGCTCCGGTCCTCCATCAACATCGAAGATTCGGCTCCGTTGCTCGCGCAGGAGGTCAACAATCGAGTCGAGGAGCGAGAGAATCAGAGGATTGTCCGCCGCCTCTGCCAGCGCCAAATGGAAATCGAGATCCGCTTCAACGTAGGCGTCGGGATCATGCAGGTTGCGTTCCATGACCGCGACCGCTTCCCGCATGGTCGCCACGAGTTGCTCCTCAATTCTGAGAGCAGCTAGGGCGGCGATCTCCGGCTCCAGCACCAGCCGCAATTCTGCCAGGTTTGCCATCCCTTCCTGCTTGTTGATGCGGATCATCAAGTCCAGCGACTGCCGAATTCCCTGTGAAGTCCCATTAGTCACGAAGGTTCCGCGCCCCGAATAGGCTTCTACCAAGCCTTTTTCGCGCAAGGTCTTCACTGCTTCGCGCACTGCGGTCCGGCTTACTCCGAAGCGCTGGGCAAGATCACGCTCCGCCGGCAATTGGTCGCCCGGCTTAAGCTGACCTTTCAGGATCGAATCTTCCACTTGTTGCACGATCTGCTCAAACAATCGTGACGTTTTGACCGCACGGTATACCGGCTTAGTTGCGAGAGAGTCTGCTAACTCGTTTTCATTCATGACCACGGCCCTCACCTCGAAACCATCTCGAACAGTGGTAGTGTGGTATGACCACTGTACCACAACGCGCTCTTATCGGCTTCTTATTGAATCCAAACTGTCTTGATGTTCATAAATTCTCGAATCCCAAATTCCGCAAGTTCTCGTCCGTGGCCCGAGGATTTCACGCCTCCAAAGGGCAAGCGAGGATCGGAGGCCACCATCTTGTTCAGAAACACCATGCCCGCTTCAAGTTCGTTGATGAATCGCTCGGTTTCCACGGGGTCGTGGGTCCAGACGCTGGCGCCGAGACCAAAGCGGCTGTCATTGGCGATGTGGATGGCTTGATCGATATCTCTCACGCGAAAAATCGAAGCCACCGGGCCAAAGAATTCTTCCTTGTAAGCGGGGGAGTTTTTCGGAATATCAGTGAGTACGGTAGGAGCATAGAAGTTGCCGGAACGATCGAGGGGGTGGCCGCCAGTGAGAACTCGCGCTCCGGCCGCGACGGTTTTTTTCACATCCGCATCAAGAGAGGCAACGGCCTCGGCATTGGCGAGCGGACCGAGCTGTGTGCTTTCCTGCAAGGGATCGCCTACGCGTACTTCCTGCATGCGCCTGACGAACTCGCGCTCGAACTTATCGGCAACTTTTTCCGCCACGATGAAACGCTTGGCGGCGATACATGACTGACCATTGTTCTGGATGCGCGCGTCGACAGCCGTCGCGACCGCGGCATCGAGGTCAGCGCTCGGCATAACAATAAATGGATCACTGCCGCCCAGTTCCAGCACCACTTTCTTGATTCGCCTGGCGGCGGAAACTCCGACTTGAATTCCCGCCTGCTCACTACCGGTCAAGGTCGCGGCAGCCACGCGAGAATCGCTGAGGAGGCTATCTACCGTCTCCGAGCCGATGAGCAGAGTCTGAAACACGCCTTCAGCAAAACCCGCGCGGCGAATAATGTCCTCAATCTTGAGAGCACACTGGGGAACGTTTGAAGCGTGTTTGAGCAGGCCGACATTGCCCGCCATTAAGGCCGGCGCGACGAAGCGAAACACCTGCCAGAAGGGAAAATTCCACGGCATGACCGCGAGGATCGGGCCAATTGGCCGATAGCGAATGAAACTTCGCTTTGCGCCAGTCTCAACAATCTCGTCGGCGAGAAATTTCTCGGCGTGCTCCGCGTAGTAGCGGCAACCGGTGGCGCATTTCAGGGCCTCGCCCATTGCGGCCTTGAGGGGTTTGCCCATTTCGAGCGTCATTAGATGAGCGCATTCATCTTTTTCCTGTTCTAGGATTTCGGCCGCGCGCATCATCTTGCCAGCTCGGTCCGCGAATGAAGTTCGACGATGCTTATGGTATGCGGCGACCGCCGACTGCAACTTCTGCTCGATCTGCGCGGAGGTAAGAGAGGCGAAGTTTTTTACGACTTCTCCGGTTGTAGGATTGGTGGTTGCAATCGCCATAGTTCCTGGTCCCGCCTCCCCGCGTAGCCTACGCTGCAAAGGGATCAACCTCAACTGGCAGTATCGTGATTGCGATAGCTGTCTTGTGGTCGGACCACAATACTACTTGACGGGTGGGCCGCGTCAAGGCTATACCTTCAAATCGTTCGATCTTTAAATTTCCCAACGTGCCAAATTGGTCGCCCACGTCGTCGACCGATAAATCGTGCCTTCCTCGTTTCGTGAGGATCGGAGGTCGTAATGCGTTCTCCCTCGAATAGCATTCGGGTCTTAGGCATTCTCTCGCTGTTCTTTGCGCTAGTTCATCCTCCCGTGTTTTCCCAGACCACCATGGGACGGATCCTTGGAAGTGTCAGCGATCAGTCTGGTGCAGCTGTTGCCGCAGCCAAGATCGTAATAACAGACGTTCAGCGCGGCCTCACTCGAATTGTAAGCACCGATGCCTCCGGAAATTATGTTGCGACGGAGCTAGAGCCCGGCGTTTATAAGGTTCGCGCCGAAGCGAGTGGCTTCAAAACGGTAGAGCGGGTCAACATCGCAGTGGAGGTTGCGGAGGACCTGCGCGTCGATATCACTCTCCCAACCGGACAAGTTTCCGAGACGGTAGTGGTGACCGACGAAGTTCCACTGTTAAATAGCACATCGTCGACCTTAGGCGGCACCTTGAGCAACGCGGAGATCAACGACCTTCCATTGAATGGCCGCAACTATGAAAACCTCCTCCAGTTGCGACCCGGCGTGATGCGGTATCCGGGTGGCGGGTTTTCGACCACGAGCACCAACGGATTGCGCGCGGAAGATAATGCCTACTTTGTGGAAGGTTTGTTCAACAGCGAACCTTACTCCGGGCAAGCCATCATTAACGGCGCCGGTATCGCCGGCGACTCAGCAACCATCCTCCCAATTGATTCGATTCAGGAATTCAACGTGGAAGAACTCGCGCCCGCCGAATTCGGCTGGAAGCCCGGAGCGGTGGTGAACGTTGGTCTTAAGTCGGGCACCAACAGGATTCATGGCACTGCGTTCGCGTTTGGCCGCGACGGCGTCATGGACGCTCGAAACTATTTCAACACGGTACCAAATGCCAAGCTTCCGCGGACACTCGAGCAATACGGCGGCAGCCTCGGCGGACCGATTATCAAAGACAAGGTCTTTTTCTTCGGAGCCTATGAAGGACAGATGTATGACGTGGGAAATTCTTTCGGCGGCGTCACCAGTCCCTTTATGCCCGCTTCAAGCAGCAACGCCGGCAACTGCCTCGTGATAACCGGCGATTGCGCCGACAGTATTCAGGATGCGATCAATGATCTTCAGGCTTCGGCTGTAACGATCAGCCAGGCGAGCTTGAATATCGCTGGTTGCACGCTCACGGGCGGTACGGTTACATGTAATGGAGCTGGATTCCCGTTAAACAACACGCAGAGTACGACCATCCCGAACGGATTTCCGAACAACGTCACCGTCTATAACGCGATCGGTAAAGGGGATGTGACCGTCAATCCGAATAATCGTGTCAGTGGGATGTACTTCTTCGGTAACAATACCGGCACAGTTGAAGATTTTCCTGAACTCCAATCGAAGTGGCGATCGGACATACACACGCGGGCGCAGGTGGTGGGCGGGAGTTGGGCGTGGACTCCGACTCCACATTGGGTGAACGAAGCGCGCGTCGGATATAACCGCCTGTATCAGCCAACATTGCCGGGTGATCTCGACACAACTGCATCCAGTTATGGCCTCGACACCGGAGTTTCGGGGCCGTTCACGGGCGGTCTACCGCGTATTGGGTTTGGGGGATATTTCTTTCCCGGCTTGGGCGGCTTCAAGTGGCCGAAGTTCCAGGGTCCCGATTCCATCACTCAGGTCATCGACCACGTTTCCTACACGGCCGGTCAGCACTCCATTAAGTTCGGCGGCGAACTGCATTACAACAGAGTGAACAATGCAGCCTATGGAAATGCGCGTGGCAGCATCACCTTCCTCGGCGGCGTAACGCCCAACCCTGCCGATCCTGCTCTGACGCTCAACACAACCCAGCTGGAGGACTTCTTTGCAGGCTATCCCTTCAAGGCCACGGTGACGGTGGGCAATCCAACTCTGCAACTGCACAATTGGGCCTATTCCGGTTTTATTCAGGACGATTGGCGCGTGGCGCGGAGCGTGACGCTGAATCTCGGCGTGCGTTACGAATTTAGCTCGGTTCTACAGGAAGCGCACAACCTGCTCGGGAATTTTGATCCGAACCTGGGCTTAGTACAGGTAAAAACGGGCACCAATCAGATTCCGAGTCTGTACAGTCCTGACCACAAGAACTTCGCGCCGCGTCTCGGATTCGCCTGGGATACGAACGGCAAAGGCTCAACTGTGATTCGAGGCGGCGTGGGTCTGGTTTATGAAACGGTGAACTGGCAGTCGTTCATCGCCTTCAACAATGCCTTTGGTCCGGGCAGTGTTCCGACAGGCGCGCCCATTGATTCCGCTGGCGATACCTCCGGCGGCACGATTACTACTGGAAACGTCTCGCTGCCTTTCTTCCTTAACTCTCCCGCCGTTCCCTGGGACCAAGGCCCACTCTATGGCAGCCCCACCATTAACTGTTTCAACAGTCCCTGCCCCATCATGACCGTGAACCGTAATCTGACATCGCCCTACGTGTGGAACTGGACCTTTAGTATGCAACACGCGATTACGCCTAACTTGTCGTTGGAGATGGCTTACGTCGGCAATCATGGCGGCAGTTTGACCGGTATCCGCGACATCAATCAACCGCCGGTGGGCTCGGGTTGGCCGGCGGCAAATATCGCCGCTTGTACGTCGGAGGCATTGGGACTGGGCTATTACAACACGGCCAATAATCCCGCCTGCCAGGTCGCCCCCGAGGTGGGGCCATTCAACACGAAGTTCCCTTATCTGAGCAATATCTTTCAGATGGCCAATGTATACCGATCGAACTATGACGGCTTACAGGTAACGTTGAACTCCAGAAACTACCACGGTCTGAGCATGGTGGCCGGTTATACCTGGTCGCATTCTCTCGACGATGTGGGGGCGAACTGGGATTTCGGCTACGGGTCAGGTTTGCCTCAGAACGCCTACAACCCGGGAGCTGAATACGCCAATAGTGATTTCGATGTCCGCCAGCGCTTCACGCTTTCGGCCACCTATGCCATCCCCGGCAGGAAAGGCTATGGCCAGGCTCTGGAAGGATGGGAAGTTAACTCGATTATCACGATTCAAACTCCCCAGTCGTGGGGCCCGATGGATGAGGGAACGGACGCCGCAGGTATCGGTCCGCTGCCCGTCAGCCCCCCCGCGAATACTCCAATCCGGTGGAGTTTTTATGGGAATCCAAACGATTTCAAATCGACACCGACAGGAATTCCGTTTTATGGGGGGAATAATAGCCCAACCGTTCCGAGCAGCAACGCGGCCTGCAATGCGAAAGCTCTGGCGATTGATGGAGGTTCTCCCGGAGCGTCGACCGAATCGCTGGCATTCTTCGGTTGCTATGCGCAAGGCAACTCCATCATGCTCCCGCCACCCCTGGGACAATTCGGCAACATGGGCCGCAACACCTTTCCGGATACTGGATTCAAGAACGTAGACTTCTCAATTGCCAAGAACTGGCATTTTACAGAGCAGTTCCACGCCCAGTTCCGGGCCGAGTTCTTCAACATTTTTAACCATCCCAATCTGGCCAATCCTTACGGCGGGCAGAACGGTTTCGGATTCAATGATCCTTCGGTTCAGCCCTTCGGTTGCGGCTGTGCAACGCCGGACGTCGCGGCCGCCAACCCGGTCATTGGCTCCGGAGGCAGTCGCGCGGTTCAGCTAGGGCTGAAGCTGATTTTCTAAGTGCCGCGATTTCGCAAAACCGGGGTCGAAGCTCTTCTTTGGCCCCATCTTTTTTTGAAGATTGGAAAGGAATGATCCCAGTGTTGACACCAGTGTCACGTAGGCGTTCTCGTGCTCGATTCAGCCTGTCATTGTTATTAGGGATGGCAGGGGCAATGATTGTTCAGGCCGGGATTCCGTGTTTCGCGCAGCAGCGGGCCGAACGCACAATTGAAGAGATTGAGACAGAAGCCGTCCGCCGCGCGGAAGTAGGGCAGTATCCGTTGATCGGACTCGACCCAGGCGACGTGCGAGAAGCTTTCAAGTCTATCCACACTCGCGATAAGGACGAGTGGGCTGCGGGCTTTAAGGGAGTGGCCGATCGCTACATGAATGAAGCGAAGTCTCTGGAGAAGACCGATCCGGCAAAAGCGAACGCCGATTACATACGGGCATGGCGCCTCTATTCTTTTGGACGCTGGCCGGTTCCAGCTTCTCCGGGCAAACAGCGCTCCTATGAGAACGCGCTCGAAGCGTACCTGGCACATGCGCGATTTATGGATCCGCCGCTCGAAATCGTAAAGATTCCATTTGAAGGAAAGGAAATCGTCGGCTATCTGCGTTTGCCGAAAAATGCGAAGGGGCCAGTGCCGCTTGTACTCGCTGTCAATGGGCTGGATAGCCGCAAGGAAGATTTAACCGAGAGCTTCGGCGCGATCCTGCCCTTCGGAATTGGCTATCTCGCGGTCGATGGTCCGGGTACCGGACAAAATCCAATTAAGGTCAGTGAAAATGCCGATCGGATGCTCTCCCGCGTGCTCGATTACATCGCCACCCGGCCGGACATCGATAAGACGCGAGTTGCCATGCACGGCGTGAGTTGGGGGGCATATTGGGCGACGAAGATGGCGATCGTGGAGCGTGCTCGATTGCGGGGAGCCAGCGCCCAGTCGCCTCCGGTTGACACTTTTTTTCAAAAGACTTTTCTGATGAATTCTTTGATCGGCAACCGCGAGTATTTGTTCGATCAGGTCCCGGCGCTGATGGCGATTTTTGACAATGTGACCACCATCGATCAAATGGCGGAGATCCTGCCCAGGATGTCGCTCGTCAAACAAGGACTGCTGGGCAAGCCGATGGCGCCGATGCTCATTCTTGCGGGAGTTAAGGATACCCAGGTTCCGATCTCCGATATTTATTTGCTGCTCGATAGCGGGGATGTGCCGAAAACCGCCTGGATCAATCCTTTGGGCGGTCATCTGGGACGGCAAGTCGGCGTATGGCCCGATCCACGCATTTTCAAGGAAGTAATCATTCCCTGGCTGGTGCATACCCTGCAGCCTGAGAGCGCAGCGGAAAACCATTAAAACCGCAGTCCCTTTTTTCGATGACTATGTTGCGATAACTGCAAGTCAGCGACTACGAATTAATGCGTCTTATGGATCGTTGAGATCAGCCACATGCTAAGACCTATGAGTGTCTCTTGAACGCACATTTTACATCTAGCGAATAAGCGGTGCTTCCGACGAACCGGCTTATCATCCACACGTAAGTGCCTAAATCGAGCATGCACGGTATTGTTGGCGCGACCGTATTTGGGGCAGGGTTCAGTTCATACTGAGTGCTGACGTGCTGATAGGGCAGGGGAAGGACTGGTGGCAACTTCGGGATAAGATCCTGACGATTTGCAATGCGATAGCTGCCGGCAACGGCGGCGTTGTAGTATCCCGCGAAACGATGATCGCCGGTTCGGGGGCTTCCATAGGTATAGACAGTCGGCGCGTCGCAAGATGTATTTAGTTTCACATCGAGCGTTAGCAGCGTCGCCAGAGCGCCCCCCAGGCCGTGCCCGCAGACCGTCACACTCGTGGCCGTTCCTTTGTCGAGATAACTCCTGATTGAGTCTTTAGCCGACAGTGTGCCAGTGGCCACGCCGCTCCTCAATGAGCGATAAACCGCGGTGAACCCATCTTCAGTCAGCCCGTAGGAACCAACAACCGGCGACGGTACCATTAGATAAGAGCCGTCGTAAAGCCATTCCATAATAGCGTCAGTCCCTCGCAGGGCTACCACCAACTCCTTTGCGTCCGACACTCCGATAAAGCCGAATGCAATGACGTCTCCGATATGAGGATCGATATCGGTTGCCAAATCGTCGGCATAAAGAGTCTGCAGGTATGTATAGCCCGCGGCTTTGATCGCATCTATCTGCGTCTTACCATAGGTTTCCGACGGAGCAACGGATTCGGCGATTTTGATTAAGTCAGCAAACTGGAGCGCAATACTCCAACGGATGGGCGACATGTAGATAGGTTGTCCTCGATCGCGACACTCCGATCACGACCGACGGTGGCTGTCACGAACGGGCAATTAAACGTGGCTGCGAGATAGGTTCCGGAGAGAATTGAAGTCTTGTTACGAAAACCGAACAAGCGGCGATCAGGAAGGAAAGAGCTATATGTGTCGCAAACGGTGAGCAGTTGGCATAAACCTGCCCCTTGGTCATGCTACTTCGGGTTGGCCGCCCCAAAATGCGAGAGCACCGAATAGTTCTCTGGATTGCGCGAGCGGAGCGGTGCCACGGCTTAACTATATCCGAGAGAATCTCCATCAGGAACTGGAACGATGAGCGTGCGACTATCGCCGATTCCGAATACGAGATGTAACCTTCCCATGGCGTGAATGCCGAAGTCGAATTCGCCCGCTTGATTTGTTTCGTTCCGCGATACCGTCCCTCCCTCGAGGAATAGACTCACCGGCACGCCTCCGATTCCGTGTTCGGGTTGCGTCGAATCATGGAGCTGTCCAATCAACACGCGTGAATCGGAACCCGGCGTGGGCTGGATCTGCATATCGATAAATATGCTGCCTGACTTGAAGAGCATCTGCCGGACGGCGGCGCTACCTCGAACACCTTGGATGAGTGGCTGCATCGCGCTATCAAAAATCAACAGCGCGACGTCTGTTTTGCCACGCCCGAAATTCAACCGGCGCGCAAGGAAACTGTTCCTGACTTCCACCCTCACTGACTCGGGGATTGCAAATGCATTTTCGTTCTTTGCGAAACCCATTTGGGTTCTCCAGATCTCAATGCCTTTCGCACAGCTGTCGACTGCTATGGCGCCGGCAGGGGGATCAACGCTTCTAAGTTAAAGGGGCACGAACGGGCCATGGAAATATATCCGATGTGCCCGAAGGCCGGTTACTTCCGGACTAGCCCATTTGGCCCCGCTAATACCGAGCCGGCCCGAAAGCTTCCAATCCCCTCGCCCCCGCCAGCGCGTCCCACCCTTCCGGTTCGCCCCCAATCTATCGGAACGTCACCCCCAGCTTCTTTGGCCTACTGTTCGATTTCCAAAATCGGAACAGGCCGTCGCACGTTGTAACCGGGTCAAGTCCCTGTAAGCAATCAGCGGAACTGGTGGCGTGCCGATTGCTATTAACGGCTGGGTATGCGAAATCCAATGCAATTCTTTCGAGGCTGGATGAGTTCGGGAACGCCTGCGGTTCTATCCCCCAGCTTTGAGAGTCATGCCAATGCCGGCCAGCCGCGCGGGCAGAGCCTCCATTCCCACTTCAACCCAAAGCTCGTGGGCTTCGGAATCTCTCCGCCCTTCGAGGCGACTTCAACCGGGCTCGAGAATTGGAGCCAGAACGCGCTCATCCAGACCTCTTACTCCACCGATCATCCGGAGATCCTCAAATGAATTGTGCGACGACGCATCTGGTACCTCTGCAACAGGCCAGCCTTTGTATGGACTGCGAAACCATTACCGCAACCCACACGAACTGCCTCGCATGTGGCTCTAAGGCGTTGCTGAATATCGCCACCGTGCTCAACAATCGTCGTCTCTCCGTCGCATCCGCTGGAGATAGACCAAGTGTGCTCCAAAAATCGATGTCGCGGCCCCGCTCGCGGATGGTCTTTCATAGGGCCGAATTAATTCTCGATCGAGGCCAGGTACCCAGAAAGCTGTGTGTCGCTGCTTCCGCCTCTGCGATGCCGGAAAACACAGCATGAGTCTACGGCTCCAGGCTCGAGATCTACCGTTTCGCTGCGCTCTCATCGCCTGCGAATTGGCAGGCCCGTACTGCGGAAATCGAGCTCACGCCTATCCAACGAATCCCTCCCTCTGGCCGCTGCTTGGGGCCGGTGCCGATTTCTGGTACGTCGGCCCCGTCGCTGCACATGTCGCTTCGCGAGACTTTGCGATCTGAACTTTTCGGATGAGGTGTTCGCCTATGTCATCACTAAGACTCTTGATCGTCGAAGATGATCCCGCCAGCCTTGAGTTAATGGACGAGGTGTTCACCTCACTCAAGGCCGAAGTTCGGCCTATTGACAATAGCCGTGACGCCGCGGCCTTAGTTTGCCGGGAAAAATTCGACGGCATCTTTCTGGATCTGGAAATGCCGGCGATGAGCGGCTTCGACCTGGCACAGCGGGTACGAGAGTCTCCCCGCAACAAATCCACGCCAATCGTGATCGTAACTGGACGCGACGACAAAGCGACCATGCAACAGGCATTCGCAATCGGAGCGACGTTCTTTCTCCAGAAGCCTGTCGATCGGCAAAGACTGAACGGTCTCTTCCGGGCAGTTCGCGGGGCATTCGTCCAAAACAAGCGTAAGAGCTTGCGCGTGCCGCTCCAGACCGAAGTACTCTGTCAGTTGGATTCCAGGGTAATCAGGGGCACGAGCTCCAATATAAGCCAGGGAGGGATGCAGGTCCGCGCCGATGGCCTCAACGCAAAAGACCAGGTGCACGTTTCCTTCTCACTGCCCGTGATCGGAACAAGCATTGAAGCCTTTGGAGTAGTGGCATGGGTCACCGATGGTCGCCAGGGGATACAGTTCACAAGAGTCAATAAGCAGAGCGAATCCGCGATTCTCGACTTTATAGCTCACTTTGAGGACAGCGATTAGTCAGGCCTTTCACTGAGTACTTTCTTCTCTGACTTATGCGGTCTGAGTGCGCAGGCTAGACCGGGATAACCAACCGGTGTCATAGCGGTTAGACACTCCGATTACCAGCGTTACTTGTCGCGTAGTTTCCCGCCGCGTTAGATTCCCACAAAAGCCTTACCCCTCTCAACGCCATCAGCCCGAGGCATCCGAGGAGCGTCGTTGGGCCGAACTGATCAACCATGGCCAAGAAACGTGTTCTTGTTGGGGAAGATGACTCTGCCATACGTGGCGCGCTCGCCGAGTTCCTGGAGTCGCTCGAATACGAAGTAATTCTCGCAACCAATTGTGTTGGGATACGGGAGGCGTTCCGGACGTCGGTTCCCGATGCCGCCATTCTGGACTACTCGCTGCCTGACGGGACCGCGCTTGATCTCCTGCCCCAGATAAAGCTTTCTCACCCCTCCGTGCCGCTGATTATACTGACCGGCAACGGCACAATCTCCTTGGCCGTGCAGGCGATCAAAGAAGGGGCCGAACAGTTCCTCACAAAGCCGGTTGAGATGTCCGCCATCGCTGTCGTTCTCGAACGAGCCCTCAAAAATCAACGCAACTTCCAGAAGCAGTTGGCAGGCAAGGCACGAGAAAAAAGGGAGAGCATGGACCCTTTTCTCGGAGTAAGTTCCGCGATCCGGGAGGTAGCCGAGCAGACTGAGAGAGTCTGCCTGAGCCACTGCCCGGTGCTTATCGCGGGAGAAACTGGCACTGGAAAAGGTGTGCTCGCAAAATGGATACATGACAACAGTCCGCGTGCAGATGAAGCTTTTGTCGACCTGAACTGTGCCGGGTTCGGACGTGAATTGCTCGAGACGGAACTCTTCGGGCATGAGGCCGGCGCGTTTACCGGCGCAGTGCAGCGCAAGGTCGGACTAATGGAAGTTGCCCAGCGTGGAACGGTCTTCCTCGATGAAATCGGGGATATGGACCTCCAGATACAGCCAAAACTCCTCAAGGTCTTGGAGGAAAAACGGTTCCGGCGCCTGGGAGATGTGCAGGAGCGCCAACTCGACATCCGCCTGCTTGCCGCCAGTCATCAGGACCTGGCTGAGCTCGTGCGCCAGAAGAAATTCCGTAGCGATCTGTATTTTCGCGTGAGCACAGTTGTCATTCGAGTGCCTTCGCTGCGAGAAAGACTCGAGGATATTCCGATTCTTGCTCGCTATTTCTTCGAGCGCGTCGCTATCGACCTCGGTCGCCTACATCTAACCCTCTCCGATCAGACAATCCAGGCGATGACCGCCTATTCCTGGCCTGGCAATATTCGCGAACTGAAGAATGTGATCGAGCGTGCAGTCCTACTCACAGACGGAGAAAGCATTCGTCCCAAAGACTTGCATCTCGCTTTCAAGAATGAAATCGTGGTGGAGGAAGGTCGACAAGTAACGTTCCGCGAAGTGCAGCGGCTACATATCCAAAAGGCATTGGATGCGGAGAATGGTAACGTGGCGCGGGCGGCCCAGCGTCTCGACCTCACGCGGAGCACTCTCTACAACAAAATGAAAACCTTCGGCATCCGGAACCCAGCGGCCAGAAGTGCCATCACATCTCAAGCGGAGCCGGGACAGACTCCAGACTAAGCTACTTGCAGGTCGAGAATCGGTCCAAATCGCAACCGGCGCTCTAAGTGTAAAATGATTGCGAGGCAGCTGCCGCCTTCGCAAAGGCATGTTCCCGTTCGACGCCATGCGAATTGTGAACTGCCGTCACATCCGTTGGTGGTGTTCCAAAGGCCGGATCGCAGAAAAAGTCCGTAGCCAATAATTGTTTCAGAGAAATAGCAGGGCACAAAAGATTTGCCTGTGCAAGCTCGACGCCGATTGCCTCGAGGTGCGAGAGATCTTCATTCGAAGGGACGCCCTCCGCGACGACCAGGCTGTCCAGGGCGTTCGCCAGCGCAACAACCGATTCCACGACCGCGCAGCGTTTTGGATCGGTGCCCAAATCGCGGACGAAATAGGCGTCTAATTTGAAGTAGTCGGGATGGCAGTCGAGCATCATTCGATAGTTGGATTGACCCGCGCCGACGTCGTCCAATGCGATTCGAACACCCCAGTCGCGCAGCCGAGTGAGGTTGTTCATAAGCTCCGGGATGTTGCAGGTTGGTGCGTATTCGACAAGCTCAACCGTGAATCGCTCAAGCGCCAAAGCGTGTTTTTGCACCTGTCTGCGAAGAAAATCAGCGAATCCCATGTTGTGGCCCAGGGTCGAGGCATGCACGTTAACATTAATCCGTACCCCGGTGGGCAGTAGTTCGGCGGCGTCACAGATGGCAGCGATGCAGGATTGATCGACCGCCGCCTCCGCTTTTTTGCGCCGGACATAATCAAACAATATGTCGGCCCTCTCAAAATTCGTCCCACGCGGGCCGCGAATCAGGGCCTCCACGCTGTCGACGGATCTGGATTGGCCCTCGATTCGAAAAATGGGCTGGAACACAACGTGTAGTTCGCTGGGTTCGAGAATGGTCTCAAGAATCGATTTGCTCATACGGTAGCCCCCGCTAAAAGTTCTATGGCGTTTCCCAATTCCCGTAACTCGGTTGGCTTGCGAAGAAATAAGTCAGCTCCCGATGCAGCCGCTTCTGCCTTGAGCTCGGGCCAGCCATAAGCAGTCAGGACGATAATGCGAGTCGCTAGAGAGTTGTCCCGAACATGCTTGACCAGGTCCAGGCCCCCAAACGCGAGTTTGCTAAGCCGCAGGTCCGTGATCAGGACTGAATATGAAAAATGCGCCAGCAGCGACTGTGCCTCCTCCAGTTCTCGCGCACAGTCCACTACGTAACCATTCCCCGATAGATAGTCGCGATAAGCATCCACAAGCTGTTCGTCGTCGTCCAGAATGAGAATCTTGTCTGCCATGCATTGTGTAGGGCACACAAAGGTCCAACTGCGCAACGCGTGGAGAGTGTTGAAGATAGGCCGGGCATGACTGGGCAGGTGTGCGTTAACTGTTCGAGATTGAGTTAACGAATCTAAAAAGTGAACACTCTTTACAAAACGATACACAGACTGGCACCGGCATTACTCCCCACTTAGATGGTTATCTACAGCCAATCGTGTATACATCGGAAAGTAACTGCCGCAATACCCTCCCGCCGATTACGTGCGTAATTGGGAACGAGGTTGTTATTTGTGCTAACGTCAGCCGAAACGCGCACGACAGTGGAAATGCGAAACAGCAAAGGCGGCGTTTCTGAATGAAGAACATCTCGAGCGGCGCGACAGAAATCAGTCCTCCCGACTTTCACGCTGACCTCCGCACGTTATTGCTCGCGCAGAAGACCGAATTGATCGCTGAGATCACGCGGGCGACCGCCAATCAATTCAACAACACCATGATGGCCATCACCAGTTATGCGGAGCTGGAGATGAGAAACGCCTCTGCTTCGCAGCGCCGAAGTCTGGAACAGGTACTTAACAACGTTGCGAGAGCAACGGGACTCATTCAAAAGCTCCTGGCTTTCAGCAGCAAGCAAGCTGACTCACCTCAACCTATCAACGTGAACCAGGCAGTCGTAGGCGTCGGCAATTTACTGGAACAACTGACGAGCGGACGAGTATCGCTCATCTACCAGCTTGACGAGCACATCAGGATGGTAATGGCTGAGCAGGCTGAAGTAGAACAAGCAGTACTAAGTCTTGCGATCATAGCTCGCAATGCAATGCATGCAGGCGGAGAGCTCACGATAAGCACGGCGCTAGTCGATTGGCGACAAGAAACCATTAGCGTAGGCGATGAGGAGCCCGAGGGCGAGTACATCGCTCTTTCCATTGACGACACCGGATGCGGTGCCGTAGCGGCGGCGCCAACAGACTACAGCGGAGTGGATCTGCGAGTAAACCTGTCCCTGGCGGCTGTGCGTGGAGTGGTTAAAAATGCCGGTGGATTTGTTCGCGTCAAGAGCGAGCCGGGAAAAGGAAACAGCTTTACGATTTATTTTCCTGCCCTGCAGCAACAAGCGCCCGAGCATTCGCACCACGGGCGCCCTCGGGGAACGCCCGCAACTCGAACTTTACTCGTGGTCGAAGATGATGACGCGGTTCGCATTCCCACGGCCGAATTCTTGAAGATGGAAGGGTTCAAGGTTCTGCAAGCGAGGACCGGCGATGAAGCCATTCATGCTGTGCAGCAAAACCGCTCTCCACTCGACGTCTTAATCACGGATATCGTAATGCCCAGGATGACTGGCCGACAGGTGGCGGGGAGACTGTTGGAGCTTCACCCCAACCTCAAGGTTCTGTACATGTCGGGAGATGCGGAGGCGCAGCCGTTGCAGTCGGCCGAATCCACTGCCAACGCAGTCTTACGTAAACCTTTTCGGCTCGAAGCTCTCAAGGATAGGATTGTCGAGTTACTCGGCGAGGAACGGGCTGAAGTAGATAAATAAGCCGCCGCCGAGCCGGGTCAGAACCTGGTAGCAGAACGATAGCCCATGAGAAACGAGACACTCCCCGATGATTTCTCGCGCGCTCGACAGTCTCTTCGGAACAGCGAAGCTCACCGTCAGGCGCTTTTAGATTCCGCTTTGGATTGCATAGTCTGCGCGGATGCCGATGCGAACATCACCGAGTTCAACGTGGCCGCGGAGAAAACCTTCCGCGTGACCCGAGCGCAGGCTTTGGGCAGGGATCTGGTCCAAGCGATCCTGCATCCCGCCGTGCAGCAGCGAATAAAACGCGACTTCTTTGCTCCAACCATATTTTCTGCCGCCGACATTGTAGGCAATCGCCTCGAAACCAAATGTCTGCGAGCCGATGGCAGTGAGTTTCCCGCCGAGGTCACGGTCACCCAGATCCTGATTGACAAAGAACTGACTTATACCGTGTACGTACGCGACATTACGGCACGGCGCCGGGCTGAGGAGACCGTGATGCGCCTCGCCGCCATCGTCGAATCCTCGCAAGACGCGATCATCGGCAAGGACCTCTCTTGTCAGATCACAAGCTGGAATAAGGGTGCCGAACTGATGTTCGGCTACTCGGCCGACGATGCGATCGGGCAAGACATTTCAATAATCGCCCCTGCCGGGCATTTTCAGGAGATGCAAAGAATTATCGAAGAACTAAAGAGCGGCCACCTGATTAAGAATTTCGAGACAGTCAGATTGGCTAAGAATGGCAGGATCATTTATGTATCTCTTACCGTCTCGCCGGTTCTCGATTCAAATGGCAGTGTAGTGGGAGCCTCAAGCATCGCGCGGGACATAACCGCGCCGAAACTCGCGGAAGAAGCTCTTCGCAGGGCGAACGAGACCAGTATTTATGCGTCGCCGGTTCCCATCATTGCTGCCGACAAGAACAGTCAAGTAACGATGTGGAATCCCGCGGCCGAAGCTCTGTTTGGGTGGAGTGAAGAAGAAGTGGTCGGCAAACCGATGCCTATCATCCCGCTGCGAGAAGCAAGAGCAGCCGCCGAGCTGCACGCTCGGTTGTTGGCCGGAGAGATTGTAAGGGGTGTCGACGTACATCGCCAGACACGCGATGGTTCCATAGTAGCGATCAAAATGTCCGCGGCTCCAATCCGAGACGAAAACCGCAGGGTTAAAGGAATTATCGGATTTCTGACAAATATAACGGATCTGCAGCGCTCGGAGAGAGCGCTGCGGCAAGCCGAGCAAAAATATCGCGCCATCTTTGTAAATGCCGCCGAAGGAATCTATCAAT
>JBAWAI010000383.1:0-5285 GCA_049589215.1 Terriglobales bacterium
GGCTTTCGCCGCAGCTACCGCTTGATCATATTGCTGAGCCGAGATCTCTTCTTTATCGATCAACTGCTTGTAGCGCGCGAGGTCGGCCTGTGACTTGGCGTCGTTGGCTTCCGCTTCAACCACCTGCGCCTTGGCGGCTTCGAACTGCTGGCGCGCAGCGGCAATTGCGGACTTCGCGTTGCCAACACCCGCTTGCGCGCTCGCCTCCTGGCTCGAGGTATTGACGTTCGTCACCGGAACGTTGATGCCCGCAGCCGAGGCCTGCGCCAGCGTGTCGTTGTATTCAGCCTGCGCTTGCTCGACCGCAATCTGATAGTCGGCGGGGTCGATCTCAACCAGCACAGTCCCCTGCTGTACGTACTGGTTGTCCTGCACGTTGAGCTTGGTGACGTGGCCGCTGACGCGGGCGCTCACGGAATTGATGTGGCCGTCAATCTGCGCGTCGTCAGTGGATTCATAACTCGCGAAGTAGCGCCACGCAAAGAGCGCGGTCACCAGCAGCACCAGCACCACCAAAGCGATGGCCCACTTCGCGCGCTTGCTTCCAAGAATCGCGCGCCGGCGGTAACGAGCTTCGTCGCTCTGTGAAGCTGGCCGCTCCGCGGGCGCGGCAGGCTTGGGCTCGGCGACAGCGGTCGAGGTTTCGTCCATTGGCTACTTCCCTTTCAAGTAATCGCGCACACCCTTTTCGGCTTGTCCGATGGCGCGGGCATAGGCCACTTTGGCCACGTTGTTAAGATACAAACTCGAAATCAAGCTCTCGTGCGCAGAGGCAAGCGCTTCCTGCGCCTGGACGACCTCCAGGTTGTCGGTAACACCGGAGGCAAAACGGTCCCGCGACTGGATAAGCGCCTGCTCGGCCAGATTCACCGAACTCTGTGCTACCTCCACCTGATCGGCGGAGGATTTCAGATCGAGAAGAGCGTTGCGCACGTCCTGATCGATCTGTCCCTTGACGTCGGCCAGTTGTGCCTGCGCCTGGCGCAGGCTGGCCTCAGCCTTGAGCACGTCGCTATGAACCTTGCCCCCTTGAAAGATCGGAATACTCAAAGTACCGACAATCTGAAATGTCGGCAGCACACTCCCGGGAGCCGAACCAATCTCTCCGTAATTGCCGGCGACGTCGAGCGTGGGAAAGTATCCGGCAACGGCAGCGCTCTGTTCGAGCTCCGCCGCGACTAGCCGATCATGGGCTGACTTGTAGTCCGAGCGCGTAGCGTAAGCGCGCTGCAGGCTGGTTTCAAGATCGGGGGCTGGAAACGCCTCGTAGGGGGCCTTTTCGGTTAGCTCGAATTCCTGACCCGGCGCAAGGCCGATGACCCTCGCCAGCGACAGCTTTTGCTTGGCGAAGTCATTGGCTGCGGCGATCAGCTGCTGCCGTCTGGCCTGATACTCGACCTGCGAACGCAGCGCATCGATGGCGGGCACGACCCCCGCTTGCCGTTGGGCGACGGCTTTGTCATAAAGCGCCTTTGCCGTATCGACCTGCGCCTGCGCGGTTTCAACCCGCGCTGCCTCCGCAATGGCCTGCAGGTAGGCGTTGCCGGTGGCCAGCACAACCAGATCGCGTGCATCCTGCAAATTGAAACGCGCGATGTTTTCCCCAATCACCGAAGAGCGGTATTTCTCGATCGCCTTCCAGTCGAAGAGGCGCTGCGTCCCCGATGCGCGCACGTCAACATAAGAGAACGGACCGATCGTTGGCGGAATGTTGCCAAAGCCCGCGCCTTTAGGGAATTTGTTGAAGCCCAACGCTTCAAGGCTTTGCTTCTGTTCTGATGCCTGAAAATCACCGTTAACATTCGGCAGCAAGTCGCTGAGCTGCTTCCACTTCTCGCCGCGGGCGTCAATGGTGTTGTACTCCGAGAGCAAGCCCGCCAGATTCTGCCGCAACGCTCGCTCAATGGCGTCGCTGAAGGTTAGAGGAAGTACACCGGGAGTGATCCGGGCATCCGCGACGCTGCCGTAGACCGCGTTCTGAGCCGATGTTGGGACCTGTCCGGGAAACGCAGGCGTACTCTGGGCGAACGCCGAGCAGGAAAACAGAGCCAGAGTCAAAGTCAAAAATTTCGCACTTCGACCCGCGGCCCGTTCCCTGCCACATTCAAGTTTAGGATTTCTGGATAGCGGTTTGCTGGCGACTCTTGCGGCTTTATAAGGATTAACAAAAACCATGGAATTTGGACTCACTCCGGGTCGGAGAATTCCGCAACCCAAATATTAAGGTCTTTGGATTCGCTTTCGCGCAATAGTGATGCAAATTGTTGATAAGTAAAATGATACGACATTCGAAGACGGTCCAGCGGGGGCGACTCTCAGTCAGCACCTCCACAAAAGTGCATGACCTTGGTCATCTTGTGAAATTACGCTCGCAAGCCCAAGCTAACTATGGAATTAGAGCAACTTCCCTGCGCCGCCAGGCCGAGGGAAGTGGTGCGTATGAGCCAATCGACGAAACCAATGCCCGAAGGGTCGGACTGGACACGGTTGCTCACCGACCCGGACCTTGTCAGCCAGCTTTCGGTGCTGCTTCAGACGTATCGCGAAGTCGCCCCCGAAAAGCGCGCTGCAGCGTTGCTCGAGGCCATGCGCGAAATCAAGGAAGCCGCCAACCGGGCCCGCGAAGCCAGGAGCAACGGGAAAGGCGCAACGGCGACTGCCACGGCAGCAGTGCCTCAGCCTCTACCCGGCCCCGAGCCCATCAAGGAAACTCCGCCCTTTGCTCCTGATTTATTCGCCTCGCCCATGCCGTCCGACCGCCGTCGTTACATGCGCATGAAATGCAACGTGGCCGTCGAGATCCATGTCGAAGGCACATTTACGCCGGTCTGGGGCAACCTGGTCAACGTCGGCCGCGGCGGATGCCTGGTGGAAACCGTCCGGGTGGTGCCGGCCAATAAGGCGCTCGAGATCGGATTATGGGTCGCTAGCGGTAAAATCTGGGTCAAGGGTGTGGTCATTACCGGGATCTCGCGCACAACGCCGTCGTTCGGGCTGCGGGTACAGTTTTCGCGCGCCGAGCTCTCCGAAAAGGAACACCTGCGCGAGTTCCTCAAGTTTGTTGAAGGCGAGGCTCGTAACTCGCAGAGCGAAAACAGTTATGTGGCCAAGCTCAAACGCTGAGCGGCTGCCCTTTCGACATCAGGTTCTTAGCAACTTTTCCGCTCTGTGGGGTTCACGCTAATGAGGCCCATCCGCATGGCAATGCCTGCTCGCCAGCAGATCTCTTTGATCGTTGCCGCCGTGCTTGTGGCCGGGATCGGCAGCACGCAGTTTGCCTTGGGCAAAAAGAAAAATCAGCCCGGCGGAATGGATGAGCAAAAACGAGCGCTGCACGCGCTCAATCGCCTGACCTTCGGACCGCGGCCGGGCGACGCCGAACGAGTCTCACAACTCGGTGTCGACAAGTGGATCGACCTGCAACTCCATCCCGAAAAAATTGACGACGCCGCCCTCGACTCGCGCCTGGCGTCCTTCCGCACCCTGCGTATGGATACCCACGAGATCGTCGAGAATTTTCCGAACAACGAAATCATCAAACAGGTCGCCGAGGGCAAAGCACCCATGCCCACCGATCCTGTACGGCGCGCCGTCTATGAGGCGCAGGTCGAAAAGTACGAAGACAAGCAGGATCGCAAGGCGACCTCCCGGATTTCAGGAAATTCGGCTTCGGGAAATCAGAGTTCAGTAAATTCAGCTTCCGGCAATACGGGCGAACGTGATGCCAGTGCGGATGCGAGCGCAATGGCCATGCAGGCCGACGCGGCTCACGAGCAACGCCGCGAAGAAATGCAAGCCGCGAACATCAAGACGCGCCAGCTTCTCGACCTGCCTCCCGACCAGCGCTTCAGGGAAATTCTCACCCTGCCGCCAGAAGAACAACA
Organism: Terriglobales bacterium; assembly: GCA_049589215.1. GTDB lineage: Bacteria > Acidobacteriota > Terriglobia > Terriglobales > Acidobacteriaceae > Acidiflorens. The sequence goes on from JBAWAI010000383.1 coordinate 3,885, forward strand.
CGCCATCGCCAATCGTGCGAAGGGCCCGAAGCCTGAGCTCATGGGAGGCATGAACAGCGAGCAGAAAGAAACCGTACTCGCGCTCAATAATCCGGAACAGGTGGTAGTCGACGAGTTGATGCAGGCCAAGCTGCTGCGTGCCATTTACAGCGATCGCCAGCTTGAAGAGGTCATGACCGACTTCTGGTTCAACCACTTCAACGTCTTCATCAACAAGGGAGCAGACCGGTTTTTGCTGACGAGCTACGAGCGCGATGCGATTCGTCCGCACGTTCTCGGCAAGTTTGAAGACCTGCTGGTGGCCACTGCCAAGAGCCCGGCGATGCTCTTCTATCTCGACAACTGGTTGAGCGTAGGACCGCACTCGGACTCAGCGATCGGTCCTCCGCCGCCCGACAGAGCTCGTCGTGGCCGGCGCATTCCGAATCGTCCGCCGCAGGCCAGGGGCAAAGGCAAGCCTCGCCAGGCCAGCGGCCTCAATGAAAACTATGGCCGCGAACTCATGGAGCTGCACACGCTCAGCGTGAACGGCGGCTATTCGCAGCAAGACGTAACCGAGGTCGCGAAAGTTTTTACCGGCTGGACAATCGCGCAACCGAACAAAGGTGGAGGCTTCAAATTCGAGCCGAAGATGCATGAGCCGGGCGACAAGACCGTTCTCGGACATCGCATCAAGCAAAAGGGCGAGAAAGAAGGCCTGGAAGTGCTGCATCTGCTGGCGCGGAATCCGCAGACGGCGCATTTCATCTCGCAGAAGCTCGCCATGCGCTTTGTCTCCGACGATCCACCGCCCGCGCTCGTCGATCGGATGACGAAGACGTTTCTGAAAAAGAACGGCGACATTCGTGAAGTGTTGCGCACCATGTTCGACTCGCCGGAATTCTGGGCGCCCCAGACCTACCGTGCCAAAGTGAAAACGCCATTCGAGTTCGTGGTGTCGGCGGTGCGGGCGAGCGGCGCTCAAGTCGACGACGCGCGGCAACTGGTCGGCACACTCGGTAATATGGGGATGCCGCTCTACGGCATGATGCCGCCCACCGGCTACTCGATGAAGGCGGAGACCTGGGTGAACTCGTCGGCGCTGCTGGCGCGCATGAATTTTGCGCTCGGCCTGGCGGCGGGAAAAGTGCACGGGGTCACGATTGACGGCACGCAACTCGCTCCGAGCACGGCGGATGCTGGGCAGGCATTGGCGCGGATGGAGGCATCGCTCCTCGGCGGTGACGTTTCGCGACAGACCCATGACACAATTTCGAAACAACTGGAAGACCCAAAAATTACGCAACGGCGGTTGGACGACCCAGCCCGAGCGCCGAATGTGGGAGCCATCGCGGGATTGATTTTGGGGTCGCCGGAGTTTCAGAAAAGATAGTTTTCAGTTATCAGTCGTCAGTTATCGGT
>JBAWAI010000384.1:0-3668 GCA_049589215.1 Terriglobales bacterium
CGCGGCTACGACGTTCTATTGCTCGAGCGAAGTGACTTCGGCAAGGGTACCTCGAGCCGCAGTACGAAGCTGGCCCACGGCGGCGTCCGATATCTGCGCCAGGGTGATATCGGGCTTGTTTTGGAGGCTCTGAAGGAGCGCGGTCTTCTGCTTCAGAATGCCCCGCATATTGTCCATGATCTGGCTTTTGTGGTGCCGAATTACGATTGGTGGGAGGCGCCGTTCTATGGATTAGGTTTAAAGCTCTATCAATTGCTGGCCGGCAAGCACGGCTTGGGACCGTCGCGAATCCTATCGCGCGAAGAGACGCTCGAGTACTTACCAACGCTCAAGACAGAAGGACTGCGCGGTGGCGCAGTCTACTACGACGGACAATTCGACGATGCGCGATTGCTCATCCACATGGCCGCGACTGCCTGCGAGCAGGGAGCCACGTTGATCAATTATGTTGAAGTAGACGGAGTAACGAAGAACGGGCAAGGCCTCGTCAGCGGCGTCCGCGCAAGTGACGGGGAGACGGGCGAAGAATTTCGAGCTGTCGGCAAGGTGGTGATCAACGCCACTGGACCCTCAAGCGATCGATTGCGATTGAACGCCGAGTCGGCCGCCGCCCCCATGATCGTCCCCAGCCAGGGAATTCATTTGGTGTTTGACGGCGCTTTCCTGTCGGGTGAGAGCGCGATCATGGTTCCTCATACTAAAGACGGGCGCGTGCTCTTTGCGATTCCATGGCACGGTCACACTCTTGTGGGAACTACCGATACGCCAATTCAGACTGTCCCTTCTGAGCCGGTGGCACTGGAGGAAGAGATAGACTTTATTTTATCTACCGCTGGAGAGTACTTAGCGAAGGCTCCAGGAAAGGACGATGTGCTCAGCGTATTTGCGGGTGTGCGTCCACTGGTGCGCGCGGCGAGCACAACCGACACGGCCGCACTTGCGCGCGACCATGTGATTGAAGTCGGGAGTTCCGGGCTGGTCAGTATTATGGGCGGTAAGTGGACCACTTATAGGTGCATGGCGGAGGACTGCGTCGACCAGGCGGCAGCGCTGGCGGATCTGCCCCAGAACCCATGTGTTACTGAGGGCTTGCATATCCACGGTTTTCACGCTCACGCGGAGCAATTTGGAGCGCTCTCGGTGTATGGGGCAGACGCCGTTGAAATTGGAAAGCTTGCGGAGAGCAGTCCGGCATGGCAAGAACGCTTGCATCCGGCGCTGCCGTATGTGAAGGCCGAAGTGGTGTGGGCAGTGCGACAAGAGATGGCTCGAACCGTGGAGGATGTCATGGCGCGGCGGACGCGTGCGCTGTTCCTCAATGCCCGCGCCGCTTTGGAGATGGCGCCTGCTGTCGCGGATCTGATGGCGGGGGAGCTTGGCTGGAGCGAGACGTCAAAAGCCAATCAGATCGAGGCGTTTGGGAATGTTGCCGCAAACTACCTGATTCACGCGTGATTCCAGTTAATTTCGGTCAGCTCACAATCAGGAGTGTTCCCGTTGCCGGGAACTCGCGCGAACCGGCAGGGGCCTCGACTGGCGCTATCGACGGATACAACCAGATGCTGCCAGGACTACAGTGTCTACCGGATTATTGGCACCGACCGTCGATGCTAACCTTGTGACTGGAACGTTGCGCTATTGAGAGGATGGTCTCGATGCTCTGGACAATTTTCGTAATATTGCTGGTTCTGTGGTTCCTGGGGTTAGTCACCTCTTACACGCTGGGCGGATTTATCCACATCCTTCTCGTCCTGGCGGTAATCACTCTGATCTTCAATCTGATTTCTGGCCGTAGAAGCGCTATATAACGAAGCGGTGAAATAGCTCTACGCGCGGCAAATCCTGCGCACAAAAACGGAGGCTGAAAGCCATGAATAACTTCCTCAAGCTGTTGTTAGGCACCACACTTTATGTTTTAGAACAGTCCGACCAATCCACCAGAAAAATACGGAATCGAGCAGCCGATAATCTTGGCGACTTGCGAGATATGGCTCAGGAAAAATATGCGACTGCCAGCGATCGGGTCTCGAGGGCGACGGACGCGCTCATGGGCGAAGATAGCCGACTCCTGGGGAACGTACTGAGTCTGGCGGCTGGAATTGGGATCGGCGTCGGTATTGGCCTAATCATTGCTCCCGCCAGTGGCGAAGAAACCCGGGGCGCAATCGCGGATAGAGTTCAGACCTTCGGCACTAAGGTGAAGAAACAATTCTCGTCGGAGTCGGACGACTACGCAGCGACAGGAACAAACGGGTAATCGCGGGGCTTGGGCACTCGGCTCGGAGAGTCTCTCCGCCGAGTGCCAGCCTAGCTGCACTCGCCAACTTAGTAACTCGATGTCTATAAGACAAGTTTAAGAATGTAGCTGTGGCTCAGTCGGACTTATCTGTGACGTTTGCACCTGAATGATATTATTCTGAATTGCGTAGACTACCAGATCGCGGATCGAGTGGAATCCGAGCTTGCGCATAATGTTGCTGCGGTGAGTTTCGGCAGTCTTGGTACTTAAGTTCAACACGCAGGCCACTTCCTTGGAGCTCTTCCCCTCAGCCAGTAATTGAATTACCTCGTGCTCTCGCGCGGTCAATTTCGGCAGGTTGGGAGCTTCGTTCTTTGAGCCGTTGTATCCTTTGTCGAGAAAGCCAGCCAGGACCATCTCATTGACTCGCGGCGTAAAGAACATGCGGTTCCGCTGCAATGCCTCGACGGCCGATACCAGATCGCGGGCAGCATCCGATTTCAGGACAAACCCTCTGGCTCCGGCATCGAGAGCCTCTCGTATCACCTGGTCCGCATCAGTAATCGTCAGAACAATGATCTTGTAGCCGGCATCGTGCTGCAGGAGTTGCCGGGTCGCAGCTAAGCCGTTAAGGTTCGGCATGCCTACATCGAGGATCACAACATCAGGTTTAAGCGCCTTTGCTTTTTCGACTGCGTCACGTCCGTCCACTGCTTCCCCGCAGATTTCCCACCCTTCATGTGCCTGCAGAAGCGTGCACAATCCGCGGCGCACGACTTCATGATCATCGGCAACCAAAATCCGCAGTTTCATAAGCTACCCTCCGAGAGAGATTGAAACCTGTTTCTTTCGTCGATATGTCTTGTCAAAATTCACACTTTCGTTTCAGTTGGAATGATTCAAAGGATCGGTCTTCCATCCAAATGGCTTGTGCTCACTTGTAGCCTGTACCGCTTTCACGAGATCGCGGGCAATGTTTGACTTAATCACATAGCCCCGCGCCCCCGCGTCACCAGCTTCCCGCATCATCTGCTTCGAATCATGCTGTGTAACGATTAACACTTCGCTCTGCGGATTGTTTCTGCGGATCTGACGGCAAGCCTCCAGCCCGCTCATTTTTGGCATGCTGATGTCGAGCACGACGATGTCCGGAATTAATTGACTCGATTTATCCACCGCTTCGGCACCATCCGACGCCTCATCGATGACTTCCCAACCGGGATGAGCGCCGAGAAGGCTCCGCAATCCACGCCTCACCACAGCATGGTCATCGGCCACCAAAATACGAAGTGTCATAAGCTTACTCGGCATGGTGGCGAGTTTCATGTCGCGAAAAATCGGCGACGCTCATAAAAATGCTCCACCTTGAAGGTAGTAAGGTACCAGAGAGTTGTTTTTTGCCGAATACAGCGAACCCTGTAGACCAGAC
>JBAWAI010000385.1:0-2737 GCA_049589215.1 Terriglobales bacterium
TAAACTGGTGCACCGCGCGCCTAAAGTTCGGCGCCTCGGCCTCGCATGAAGGATAATGTGGGCACCGCTAAACTCCAATGATCCCCTCCTGCCGCCGTCACTTCAACGCGAACTTCACCGACGAAAAGTATGCGCACCTGCGTCGCGAAATGGCTGCGCGCTGTGGAATGGAAGTTCCCTTCGCGCTCTGCGAGACTCCTTGCTTCTTCCCAGACTCGCTGGTCAAGCGCATGGGCGAAGACGGCAAAGCGTTAATCCATCAGCTCGTCGACAATCCCGAATATCGCAAACGCTCCGAAGCTTCCATCCCCGCTAACTTCCGTGTACCGAACGAACCGCCGCATCCTATGTTTATCCAGGTCGACTTCGGGCTCGTCCGCGATGCCGCCGGCGAGCTCCAGCCAAAGCTCGTCGAGTTGCAGGCCTTCCCTTCCCTCTACGCTTATCAGCCTGTTCTTTCGCAGGCGTACATTGACGTCTTTGGTCTTGATCCGAACCTCAAATATTTTCTCAGCGGCCTCGATGCTTCGTCCTACAAAAAACTCATGACCGATGCCATCGTCGCGGGACACGATCCCGCGAACGTCGTGCTCATGGAAGTTCATCCCGAAGAGCAGAAGACGCGGCCCGATTTTCTATTAACTGAGCAGTTGCTGGGCATTCGCACCGTCTGCATCACAAAAATCCGCAAACTGGGACGCCGCCTGTTCTATGAAGAGAACGGCAGGCAGGTTCCGATCGAGCGCATCTACAACCGCACCATCGTCGATGAACTCGAGCGCAAAAGCGTCGTGCTGCCCTTCGATTTTCGCGACGACCTCGACGTCGAATGGGCCGGCCATCCCAACTGGTATTTTCGCATCAGCAAATATTCGATCCCATATCTGAAGCATCCGTCTGTTCCGCGAACCTGGTTTCTCGATCAACTGACCGACGTCCCTGCGGACCTCGAGAACTTTGTTTTGAAGCCGCTCTATTCGTTCGCTGGACTCGGCGTGATCATTGCGCCGTCACGCGCCGACATCGATGCCATCCCCGCCGACAAACGCAGCGAATACATTCTCCAGGAGCGCCTCAACTTCACTCCGGTCGTCGAGACTCCATATGGGGCAACAAAAGTCGAACTGCGGCTCATGTACATCTGGCTCGACGAATTGTTGCCCGTGCTTACTATTGTCCGGATGGGCCGGGGCCTGATGATGGGCGTCGATCACAACAAGAATATGAAGTGGGTAGGCTCCTCAGCCGCGCTGGTTGCTGCGGCAAATTAGCCGCGCGTCCGCAAAAAATGTCTCGTGATCGCCGCGAGTCGCCAACGCTTCCGTGAATGTGCAAACCCTTGCGCACGCTGCCCTAATAGCCTGTTTCGGCCTTGCTTTTGCCCGGTATAGCCGTCATCATTAGCGACGGCCTGATTGGGACGAAAGACACGAAGCAGCGCACTAATCGAGGCACTAATCGACACAAAAGGAACAGGAGCAAGTGAATGAAACGGTTTATTGCAGCTTGCAGGATGATGGGTGTTGCGGTAGCGGGGGTGGCTGTTTTTGTGGGAATGGCCACGTGTCCGGCAGCCGCGCAACAGCGCATCGAAGGGGTCTTTAACGGGCACAGAATTCTTTATCCGGCGTCGAGCATTCCGCAGGCCGGTCATCATCACACGAACTTTTTCTTTGTCGATTCCGACAGGCCGCAGACTGGGCCGCCTTCTGGAGTGGAGAGTCCGGGATCCGTGGCATGCGTTTATCAATTGGTAACGCAGACACCGGGATGCCCGGTAGCCACCAGCACCGCGTTGCCGACGGGCGGATGGGGAGCCATTGCCATCGTCGACGCCGGCTATTATCCAACCGCCGCCACCGACCTGGCCACCTTCTCGACATATTACGGAATTCCGCAAGCGGACTTCACGCAGGTCTGGCCCGGGAAAAAACAGCCCGAAGTCGAGTCCGACTGGGAAGTTGAAGAGGGGCTGGACATCGAGTGGGCACACGCCATGGCGCCGCAAGCCAAGCTCTACCTGGTGGTTTCGAAACTCTGCAACGTCGGAACCTGCGCCACCGATCCCTTCTGGGATGCCGTGTCGCTTGCCACCAAGCTCGTTAAAGAAGCGGGCGGCGGCGTGGTCAGCATGAGCTGGGGCGACCCTGAGTGGAACACAGAGACCACGCAGGACAAGCTTTTCAAGAACAAGAGCGTGGTGTACTTCGCAGCAGCCGGCGATGGAGGCCTGGGCGTCAGCATATATCCCGGATCGTCACCCAATGTCGTCTCCGTCGGCGGAACCTACTTCAACCGCAACGGAAAAGGCGACTTCGTCAACGAGCAGTGGTACACCGGCGGCGGAGGCGGCGATTCCAGCCCCTACGAGCCGCGTCCGGCCTACCAGAACGGAGTCGAGAGCATAGTCGGAACCCAGCGCGGGTATCCGGACGTGTCGTCAGACTTCTGCTGCGCGGCCATCGTGGTCGAGGGCGGCTGGTACTCGGTTGGTGGCACGAGCTGGGCTTCGCCAACCATGGCTGGCATCGTCAACGCCGCCGGCAACAAGGCTAAGGGCAGCGTTGCCGAACTGACCATGATGTACAACGAGCTGGCGAATCCGACAGAGTACTCCGACGACTTCAACGACATCACGTTGGGGGGCTCGTTGTGCGTGACCGGGTTCGACAAGTGTACGGGCATTGGCTCAACCAAGACGTACGCCGGAAAGTAAGTTCAGTCCTCCTGCTCCGGG
>JBAWAI010000386.1:0-7422 GCA_049589215.1 Terriglobales bacterium
CACGCACAACGCGGCTGTCAGCACGACCAGAGTAGCTGCCACGTAGACTGTCGCCCGTGTCTTATTGAGGACGTTTGCTTCGCCCTCCTGAATTTGCCGCACTGGTCGCACGTCGGCGCCAGGCAGCACGGCGGCGAGTCGCGTCATGCCTTGTTCAATTTCAGCGGGCGAGCCGTTGACGGCAACTTCAATCGTCGTCGGGGCGATGCCGGTCCAGTTACGAAATTCCGACTGATTGAGATAGATGCGGCTGTCTTCGCCGGCTCCCGTTTGCACCAGGCCAGTTGGTGTGATGTGAATTGTCTTGCCCTCAAACGTGAGATCGAAAGATTGGCGCGAAGGCGTGACGACGGCTGCTGCGCGGATGCCGATCAGGGCCTGCCCGGAATTAGAGGCGGAGTCTGGCCAGCGAGTCACGCTCCACCAGTGATTGAGCTGACGCGCGCGGTCGAAATCAGTTCCGACCACGACCACGGATTGGCCGTCCGCAGTGCGCGCGACGGCATACGCGAAGGGAACTGCCAATGTCTTCGCTCCGAGCACCGATTCGATTGTGGCCACGGCATCGGCAGGCAGAGACTGACTGTCGACGCTGCCTTCGTTATTATGTGCGGCATCTTGCCGGGCAACGTCGCGGCCTACGACCACAACATTCGCGCCGTAGTTGCGGAACTCCGTGCGCAGCTTCGCCTGAACATCCACGTACAGGTTCATCATCGCGGTTGCGACAGCGGCCGCGACGATCATGGCAAACAGGGCCGCAACCGCGCGTCCGCGCCGCAACATGGCAGCGCGCACCAGCATGCGCGTGAACATCGATGGGTGCGGAGATTGCGCTCGACGGGTGGCAACTTCCGCAGGCGTGCGCAGGGTTGCCGGTAGGGAACTCACGCTTCACCTCGCAGCGCGAAGACCGGATCGAACTTGACCGCCCGGCGGATCGCGGCGGCGCTGCCTGCAAATGTGACCAGAATCGCGATCGCAAGGATGATGGGGAAGAGTACGGGCTGGATCGAGATTTGCGAACCAAAGATCGAGCGCCCAACCTGGTGGGCGAGAAGCGATCCGGCGGTAAACCCAACGACTCCGCCCATCAGTGCGAGCAGTGCCGCCTCCGCAAAAAAGATTGCCGCGACAGTCAGGTTGCCGGCGCCCAAGGCCTTCATCAGCCCAACCTCGATCCTACGTTCGAAAATCGTCGTCGCCATGGCAGCCGAAACGGCTAACGCGGAAGCGAAAAGCGCGGCTAGCGTGACGAGCAACATCAGGCCTTCGATTCGCGAAAGCACCGTGCCCTCGTTTTGCGCGACCTGCCGAATCTGTTCAGCGTGCGAATGCGGAATCGCCTCCTGCAATTGATAGGCGATCGACTCCACATAAGGAGAGCAATACCACCGATCACGATCTTCCGGCGACATTGTTTTCGGATCGCGAGCAGAGAGCGCATCGGGAGGCTTGGTGAGCGCGCTGACGTAGACCCGACGCACCGCGCCTGGTTTGCCGAGAATTTGCTGCGCCAGAGCAAGCGGCGCAACGATCTGATCATCTTCGACCGAACCGGTGGACAGAATGCCGGAGACAGTCAATTCGCGGCCGCCGATCTGGATCGTATCCCCAGCGCGTTTGCCGAGTTTTGCCGCGAGATGTTGGCCGAGGAGCACATCCTGCGAGTCGTCGCCTGGCCATCCGCAGCTCGATGCGTCGTTGTTTCCCGCTGGGTGACTGGCGCTCGCCGCCGCACAGTTACCCTCGACCTTCCACCAGGGATGAGTGGCGCGTACTCCGGTTGTGAACTTGTCGTTGCCAAAAGCGAGTTGCTTTTCGAAGTATGTGCCGAGGAGCGTGACTTCGTCTGAATCGCCCGCGACTTTCACGGTTACCGGCAGCATGGGTGAAAAGCCGACGATGTTGTGGTGCCAAAATGTGCCTCGAATTTTCGGGAGGTCCGCTTCATTGAGGAATGCGCCGTCGCTCGGCGGCTTCAGGTTGACGCCGCCGATCTCGACATCGAGGGTGTCTTCCTGTGGCGTAATCACCAGATTCGCGCCATAGCTGCGCAGTTCGCGATTGATCTTGTCGCCGATATCGGTGGCTACGGCAATCATCGCGGTCGCGACCGCGACGCCGAGAGTGATGGCGATCCCCGCGAGGAGTTTTCGCCGCGTCTGCCGGCGGAACGATTCGTAGACGAGGCGCGAGAACATTATTTCTGCTCGAAGTAACGGCTGCCCGCCGCTATATCAGCCTCGGAGATGACGATGGAGTCACCGGCGACGTGCGCCTTCAGCGGAATCGGATTGCATCCGCCGGGCATGCCGACAGACTGCGGGTTGATGGGAGCGGCGCAGTTCTTGCAGACCACGCCGTGAGAAGTTTTATAAAAGCCGACCGGACCGCAGATTTCGCAGGCGTCGAAAACAGTCGCCACATTGCCATCGGGCTTCTGATAGAGAAAGAACCGAACTTCAAGGCCGTGTTCGGTTGTGGCGAAACGATGCAGATCGCCGTCGTACATTGTTTTCAGCGGAATCGAAACTTTGCCGTCGACGAAGGTCACTTCAGTGGCTGGTGACAGAGCGCTTGCGCTCTTTTCATAGATGAACCCGGCCGTGACCATCACAATGAAAACGAAGCAGCAAATGTATACCGACGCCATCCAGAGCTTCTCGCGCCGCGCCGACCATAGAGCTTTGCGGCGCGCGGCGCCTGCCGGCGGCAGCGCAGCCGGCTGGCGGCTCTTCATCTCGAACAACACCATGAGAGCGGCCAGCACCAGAATGGTGATGAAGAAAAACAATTCGTTGCGTACGATCGGGCCGATAATCGCCATCTCCTGGCTTGAGGAGGGAAGTACGCCGTTTTCGGAAAGCTCGTGCAGCCCACCGATCACGAGTTGCGCGGCCACCAGAAAAAGAATGGCCGTTGTAATGCGGAAGAATTTCTGCAGGTTAATCTTGACGCTGCCCTTGACGAATACAACGCCGAACAAAATCGCAACCACGACACCAAGAACGGTGCCGATAAAACTCATCAACTCGGTCGAGTTTAAAGTGACAGCGGAGAGGATAAGAACCGTCTCAACGCCTTCGCGCAGAACCATTAGAAACACAAAAAGGAAAAGGCCGATCCCAGCATCCTCGCGCGCAAAGAGCCCGATCTTACCTTCAATCTCTCCTTTAAGTTTCTTCCCTGTCTTCATCATGAAAATAATCATGGTGACGACAAAGACGGCGGCGGCGAGCATCACCCACCCTTCAAAAATATCTTCGTTCCACTTCAGGCGGGAGAGCACGACGGCGAGCGCAATCGAGCCGGCAAATGCGGCGCCGAGCGCGGCATAGACAGATTTGCGCAGATCATTGCGGCCAATCTTCGCGAGGTACGCCAGCGTGATGCCGACGATGAGCGCGGCCTCGACGCCTTCGCGGAGCGTAATGATGAATGCTTGCAGCATTTAAGGAACGATCTCTTTCAATCCGACATTTCTAATCGAGCATTCCTGATTGAAAATGAATTTCAATTTCAATATGGACAGGATACGAGGTAAGACGAGCAGGGTCAACGCGGGGAGCACCGTTGGCAGTGATTTGCATCACATGGGGAATTGGGGGATTGAACGGCAGTTTCCCTATAAGATTCGCAAGAATTTCTTCGCGGGGGCAACTTCAGGAAAAAGGTTCTCTTCCGCGAGAAACTCTCGAGAGTGCACACATCTCCGGCTTCCTCGCAACTTCACGGGGTGCTTTAAATGAAGCATCTCGTGATAGAGGATGTACTCCACGACGTAGCGAGGCACACGCGGGTCATCGAACACGCGGCTGATGACAATGGCATTGTGCGCGGGATCGTAATGGCCAAGGCGGTTGCGGGCATGCTCGCGGCTCCAGGTCAGTTGGGGCCGCCCCATCAGTCCATGGAAGAAGCGGCGGTTGAGTTCGTCGAAAATTTCTTCGAGATGATAGTGATGACCGCGCGGCGAGCGGATCTGCTTCCGTCCGCGCAATTGCCGCACCAGCCGCGCCTTGGCAGATAGTTCGTGGCCGCCGATGTAACGGCGATAGCGCGCGCTCCGGGCGCGGTCGATCGGCTTGCGGTAAAGCTTGGCCAAAAGGATGTGAGCAATCGCGTAGAGCACGGTGTCGGGTGCGCTCTCCAGGAGGTCGGAGAGACGAATGTAGAGCTCTGACTGACGCAAACGGATGGTGTTGTTGATCGATACAAAAGGATAAAAGCCGATGTGCATTAGAGGCGCAGGCGTGCGCGGGCGCAGTTCGGCATAGGCCTCGTTGAAGATTTCAGCAAGATGCGGTGACACGGTGAATGAAGGTTAGCACGCGAATCGACCATTGATCGTCAATCCGAGTGTTCGCGTTTCAATTCCGGCCTTCGCAGGGAGAATAGAGTTTGCAAGTCTGTTGGACCCGAGCTTGGAGAACAGCTTGCAGGGCGCGGGGCATTTTCTTGGGAACCTCGAACACGCTCACCTGCGGGACGTTGTTAGTATCGTGAAACGAAATTCGGAAGTAGTGCCGGCGCTCCCTTGCCTTGAGCAATCCAACGGCTATTGCAGGCAAGACTCCCAGATGACGGGTAACTTCCGTTGAATATCGGAAAGATTGAATCGCCGCAAAAGGAATCACCAACCTGTTGCTGCCATATTCAAAGGTCAGTGCGGTCTCCGATGTAGTGTCCAGCCTCCCCGTCGAGCCCACCGCCACGCCTGGGATCGTGCCGCCCGTGTACGTTACCTCGTCGTGCTCTGCTGCGGACAGCGGCAAGGGTATTGCCATCGCCAGGGCCATAAGTAAACCAACAGTCATGAGTCTCTTCATGTGAAACCTCCCTCAGGTGTTAGCCTCAACAGTTTCATTGAAGATGAAGGTCGGTGAGACTTGGCCTGTGACAGTTTTGAAAGTGTTACGAGGTCAGGATTCGCGATGAACTCGACATAGCGCCGCAGCTCTTCGATCGAAGACTCGGACAATAGAGGGAAGGGAATCGCCCGGCAGTCGGCTGGAAGCAGGGTTGCGGTCACCGTGTCGCAGACAACGGCCACGGTCGTTTGCAAGCCGCGCTGCCAGTTCGGTTTTCGCGCGTCCCGGAATACGAGGGCGTCCGGATCAAAGCCGGATGCATTCAGCATGGTACGAGCAAGCTTCAGAAAGTTCGGCCAGCGGGATGCGATGCCGATCAATGTGCCCGGCGGGGCTGGCAACCATCCCGCGAGCGACGACGGTACAGAACGTATATGAAGCGTGATTACGTCCGTCCCTTCGGGCAGAACTTGTCGTAGGGCCGCGGCTCGATTTGGTAGCAGAATGGGAACGAAGCCGTTTGGGGTTTTCGGGCAGTCTTGAAGACCGCAACTCAGAACTGAGAAGCGGACCGCCTGCCGGATCTCCGCTGCCAGGATTTGTCTCAGCTCTTCATCTGATTCGATCAAAAGAAAATGATCGGGCGGCTGGAGTTCCAGCCATTGGCGCAGGCGCGAACGCACGGTGTCCAGGGGTGCGCCGAGTTGACGCGCCGAGCGGAAGAGTGCGGCGATCAGCTGATCCAACGCAATCGCCAATGAGGGAGCTAACTCTGGTTTCTCCTTGCGTACATACACGCCGCTGCCGCGCCGAAGTTCAACCCAGCGCTCCTTTTCGAGCTGACGGTATCCCGCACTCACGGTGTTCGGGTGAAGGTGGAACCGGCGGGCAAGCTCTCGCGTGCTTGGTAGACGCTGCCCCGGCGCCAAGTCATCGCTGAGGATGGCCAGAATGACCTGCGTCACGAGTTGTTCACGGATCGTGACTTCGCTTCCGCGAGCAAACCAGAGTTGCATGCCGACATCTTAGAACAGATGTCAATCAAGCTACTTTGCAAAGCCCAAGTTCTTTCGTTCCGCCTCGCCAGTCGATGCGTTCCTAATTCTTCTTCTTGCGCTTCACATATTCTTCGACTTCGGTGAGCGTCTTGCGGTGGTCATCGGCGCTGCTGTCGACTGTGTCGAGGGCGTCGGTCAGCAAGAACTCAAATTGCTTCGCCTCGGCGGCGTTCGCGCCGGCAGCGTCTTTCAGGGCGCGCAGCTTTGACTGAAATTCCGTATCGGCTTCAATGACAGCTTTCATCGGCTTTCGAATATCGTTCTTACGCCCGACATACATGTCGATGTTGTCGTTCAATTCATCGTAGAGCGTCAGGAAATCCTGGAGCATGTCGTGGGTCTGAAGGCCGCGCTCAGTCGTCTTTGGATTGCCGCGCATCTCTTCAAGCTTTGCCATGCGATCCCGCGTAAACTTAACGTAAAGCTTTAACCGCTCATCGGGGTCGAGCATGGCGTCGCGAAGCTGATCGATCTCGAGCGGATTGAGAGGATCGTCTTTTTTCTGCGCGCAGACTGGCAGGACGAGCAGAAGAAAGAGTCCGAGCGCGGCCTGCCATTTCCAGCGCATTATTTCTGCTCCTTCTTCTTGTTGGAAAACATTTCCTTCAACAGCTCGGTGCGAACGGCTTCGATTCGCCGAATCGCCTGTTCGACCGGAGCCTGATCCTCGAAAGCGAGGGTGCGCCTGAGGTCGCCAAGTTTGGTGGAAATTTTCCGGGCGTCGATCTCAACATTTTTAAGATGCGATTTACTCTGAACCGCGAAGTCACGCGCCTTTTCGATGTAGGCGGCAACGTCCTCGATTGCGGCGCGAGCTTCGTCAACATGACCCTCGGTGTAAAGCTTGTCCGCAGCCCGTTCCTGTAGTTGGGCAATACGCATGCAGATGTCGGGCCGGTCTTCGATCCTCGCGCTCTCGACGCGCGCTTTCAGCTCAGCGACCGTTTCGTCCCGCGCGAGGCAGGTCGCCGCGACTGCAAGAAGAACGATGGATAGGGCCAGATGTCGCATGGTCTCAATATTATTCAGTCAGTGCCGCAGCTCAACGCTTATGGTGCTCAATCGTAACCAGCCGATGCCTGGCCTGCCACTCCTGATCAGGATACTTCCCCTTCGCCGCATCGAGAAATGAATGGTAGTCGAGCGAAGCCTGTTTCCAGTCGCCCAAATGATCATAAGCGGAAGCGCGCAGGAAAAAACAGATTGTCGGCAAATCTGTGTTCACTGCGGCGCGCCCATTGAGCGCGCGCACCGTAAGATCATAATTCTTGTTCTCGCTGGCGGCGAAAGCCAGGTCGATATAGGCGTCGGGCGAGTCGCGTTTCAACCTGAGGGCGATAAGCAACTCCTGCTGCGCCTCGGGAAACTTCTTCTGTAGCAATAAAGCACGGCCGAGGGCTCGGTGCAATTCAGGATCGTTCGGCTGGGCCGCGACTAGCGGCCTGTAGGCAGTTTCCGCCAGATCGTTCTTCCCGGCGCTTGCATACAGGTCAGCCAGTTCCCGCTGAGCATCGGCATCATTTGGCGAAAGTTTCAGAGCGGCTTGAAAT
>JBAWAI010000387.1:0-7012 GCA_049589215.1 Terriglobales bacterium
GCCTTGGCCCAATAGGTGTAGGCATGATCGCCGGGCCCGGAGGCGGCGACGACTTCGAGATGGGCGGCGTCATCCCAGCGATGCATTTCTAGCGCGTACATGGCGGGAAATTTCGCCATCGCGAAGGCGTGCATATCCATGTCGCCCATTTTCATTTCAGGGAGCGTTTTCACTTCGGCGATCCACTTGGCGGCCTCGTCTTCGCGGCCGCTCTGAAGGTAGGCATAAATAAGGAAGTCGATGGCGTGGAACTGGTGGGCCTCGCCGCCCATGTGCATGGCGGCGGTTTTGCGAGTGGCCGCGATGGAGGCGAGGTTTGAGGTGATGTCATCGGGCCAGTCGCCGACGCGCTCAAAGATGTGCGAGGGCATGTGCAGCGCGTGCGGAGACGAGGGCGCGATGGCCGCATAACGGCGCGCGGCGGGCAGGCCAAGCTCGGCAAGTTGCGGCTTGTCATAGGTGTGAATCAGATAGTGGGCGATGCCGGGATGATCGGGCTCGGAGTCGAAAAGCTTTTCGAGAATGGCGCCGGCTTTTTTGCGATTGGCGAAGGTGGTGTCGTTATCGGGCTCGGAGGCGATGAGCGAGAGCGCATAGAACGCGGCTGCCTCGTGATCGCCGGGGAAGCCAGTGTAGACCTTTTCCATGGCGTCGGAGTAGGCGCGGGCGCGAGCCTCATGATCGGCGTCGCCTTTGGCGGAGCCGGCGTGAGTATAGAAGGCGCGCGCGGCGGTGATGTAATCGCGCTCGCGCTCGGTCTTGGCCGGCGGATTCGCGGCCTTGGCGAGTTCGTCCGCGCCGCGCTTGAGCGTGTCTTCTTTTGGCCAATCCCAGAGCTGATGCCATAGGCTCATGGCGACGCCCCAGTGAGCCATGGCGCAGGCGGGATCTTCTTTTTCGGCCTCGGCGAAAGTCTTCTCGGCCTCTTCGTACCAGAAGGAATGGAGAAGCGCGACACCTTTTTCGAACGACTGCTGCGCGGCGGGAGAGCAGGAGACGGGAAAGTGAACGGTGCCGAGGTGCTCCGCCATATCGTGATGATGATCGTCGTCGGCGATGGCCGGTACGGATGACACGACGAGGAAGCAGGCGGCGAGCGCGAAGAGTAGTGAGACAGATCTGCGAATGAGCATGAGGATGGCCTCTTGCGGAGTCTAGTTCGGTGATTGGCGGGGGTCAAGGCGGGGGGCCTTCCGAAATGAGGAACACCGGGTCGCGTCTTTCCCGAGCATAGTGTCATTGCGATTGCCAACTCTAAGTTCGTCGCATACACTCCGGTGGGCGTCGAAACTGGAGTTGAAGGGCACGTTCGGCGCCGCGGCGGCTGACAGGCATGAGGTAGAAAACGATGAAGATGCAAAATGCGATCGCAGCTGTTTCGGTGGCGGCGAAATCTCTTCGAGCCGTGAAGCCACGCGTCTGGGCACGCGGACTGTTCATTCTGGCCGTGGGCGCGACGTTGATGTTTTGTCCGGCGCCGGCGCGCGGGCAAGCGGCGGGTGCGACGCCGGCCGATTCGAGCGTGACACAACCCGAGGTCAAACTGGTGATCGGCGGCGAAGCCGTGAAGAACAATTCCGTGGGCACGCTTTCGGTGGTGGGCAACTCTCTGGAGTTTACGTCCGGCAAGAAGAAAAAGATGGACGTGGAAGCGTCGTCGATTGTCGACATGTCCACGAATGAAGATAACCGGCAGGACGTTACCGGCGCGGCCCATATCGCGGCGATGGCTATCCCTTACGGCGGCGGGCGGGTGTTGGCCCTGTTTTCACATCATGTTGATGTTCTGACGGTGGAATTCAAGGACGCCAATGGTGGTTATCACGGCACTGTATTTGTGCTGGCTCAGGGCCAGGCTGCTCCGTTCAAGAAGCAGCTTCTCGCGCTGGGCGCGAAGGCGACCGTGCCGCTCGCAGAACCGGCGCCCGCCACCAAACAGGAGGACAAACATTGAAATACAACTCTCGAACGACAGTCTCCGTTGTTTGCCGCATGGCGCTTGCCGGTGTTCTGCTTTTGATGGCCGGCTCTGTCTCTCTGATGGCGCAGCCGGGATCGGTCGATACGAAATCAAGCGGCGCGAAATCGGGTGACACCAAGAGCACACAGAAGTTCTCCGCCTCCGCCATCCAGATCGAACCGACGGATCCGGGCGACGTGCCCATGCCGCCGGAGTTCCGAATGGCGGTCTACGAAAACCTGATCACGCAGATTGAGAAGACAGGCAAGTTTCAACACGTTTACCGCAGCGGCGACAAGGATGCGGCAAGCGCGCCCGATCTGGTTACGCTGCACACCACGGCGCGATCTTTTACCAAGGGCAGCCAGAAAAAGCGCGAGGTGACGACGGTTAGCGGAGCTACCTCGATGGTCCTGAATGTCCACATCACGGATCATGCCGGGCAGCCGATCGTGGATCGCGACGTTCGGGGGAAGGTGCGATTTCTGGGAGAGAACCTGCGCGCCACCTTCGATTTCTCGAAGAAAGTCGCCAAAATCGTTAACGATACTTTCTAGTCGCGCGTCTGCGCGGCAGTTTATTCGCTGCGGGCACGCGGACAGGAGTATCCGCGCCACACATTCCTGACTAATGCCCTGATTACTGCGGCAGACCTACTTTGCGGACCAGCTCGGCGAAGCGGGGATCGGAACGGATGGGGTCGAGCCTGAAGTTTGTGTTCAGAGAGATCAGCAGCCAATCGTGCTCCTGGTAAGCCGTGTCGAGCCAATGGAAGGCTTGCTCTTTGTCTCCCTCGTCGGCGTAGAAGGTGGCGATGATGAAGGCCGAGTAGTAGTGCGTTTTTCGCTCCTCTTTGTAGTATTCGACTACTCTTTCGACGGCGGCTTTCCAACCTCCGGAGCGAAAGCCCTGGTCCATGGTGGCCATGGCTCCGAGTTCGTTGGGATTACCGGATAACTGTCCGCAGATTTTCCATTCTTCGATCACCTGCGGGTACTGGTGTTTTCCCCAATAAGCTTGGGCCAGGCAGTCGTGCGCAATAGCGAAGGTGGGATCGTCTTTCGCGAGCTTGTTGCAGACCGCGATGGCTTCGTCGAAGTGGCGCGTCCACACGAGAACACTACCGACGACGCGGTTGATGACGGGCGACTGCGGCTCAAGCTCCTGCGCGCGATAGACTTCGCCAATGGCTTCCTTTTCACGGCCCCCGATCATGGAAATGTCGTCGGCGTACCACTGCCTGGCGGTGGCGTCGCTCGGATCGAGTTCGAAGGACTTTTTGAACTCGGCCTCGCCGCTGGGGAAATCCCAGTCGTATTGCATTTCGTTGCTGCCGAGAACGGCGTGCGGATGAGCGAGAGTTGGGTCGAGTTCGAGCGCCTTGCGGGCAGCGCCGTTCGACCTGGGGAAGTCTTCGTTTTGATTGCCGCCATAATTCGGCAGCACGGAGTAGACGTCGGCGAGACCGGAATAGGCCAGAGCGTAGCGCGGATCTTTTTCAAGCGCCTGATTGAAGTAGGAGATGGCGTTCTGAAGCTCGCTATAGGTACGGATGTTCCAGGCGTAGCGGCCCTTTAAATAAAGATCGTAAGCTTCCGGGTTCTGCGTGCCCTGCCGGGTAACCTGCTGCTTTTCCGCGCTGCTCAGCTTCGAACGCAACTTTCCCGCGATGTCGCCGGCGATCTGCGTCTGCAAGGAGACGATGTCCGCGCTTGTGACGCTATAGTGATGCTCCCAGATTTCGGTATTGTCGCGGACGTCGATGAGTTCGGCGCTGACTTCGAGCTGGCTGCCATGTGAAGTCACTCGTCCACTGACCAGCGCGGAGACGCCCAGGTCCCGGCCGACCTTTTGCGCGTCGATATCTTTTCCCTTATAGCGGAAGACGGAGTTTCGCGACTTGACCTTGAGATCGGGGACATGGACGAGGTTTCCGATCAACGACTCGGTGATGCCGTCGCTGAGATAGTCGGTGCTGGCATCTCCGCCCACGTTGGTGAAGGGGAGCACGGCGACGGAGTCGGTACCGGGATGGCGATAAAACAGCGCGAGAGTCAGGGCTCCGAGGGCGAAGGCGACGGTGACGAGCAGCGCGGTGACCTGCCAATTTTTGATCTGCCAGTTTCCGATCCGCCAACCGGGAGCGCTGACGGGCGCCGGGTCGGCGGCGGCTAGATCTTCATCCAGAAGATCGCCGGCTGGAGTTGCGTCGGCGGGCGCTTCGACGTGCGTCGGAGCAATCCAGCGGTAGCCGCGGCGGTCGACGGTCTCAACGAAGATGGGATTTTCGGCCGAATCGCCGAGTGCGTCACGCAGGCGTTTGATGGCGCTGCGGATGCCGAGATCGAAATCGACGAACACGTCGTCAGGCCAGAGGGTCTGCCGAAATTCCTCGCGGGTGATGACCTCGTTGGGGCGACTCAGTAAAAGCTTGAGAGCACGAAAAGGCAGATCCTGGATACGGATCTTGACACCGTTCTTCCGCAGCTCGTCGGAGCGCAGGTCGGCTTCGAACACGCCGAAGAGTACAACCGTCGGCGTGCGATTCAAGGAATTGGCAGGCATAGAACGGAGTCGTTTCGGGGGAGACCGCTAGTCTACCATCGAACAATCGCCTGCGAAAGCAGTTTTGCCGCGCTTCGGCTGCGTTTGGAGGCTATCCAGAGCCTTCAGCCCCAGACAACAACTTCCTGTATCGCAATACAACTAAAGCGTTTAACGGGTCACACTCACTGCACGAACGCATCACGTCCGGAACATTGACCGCCCGCCGCAGTTTAAGGCAGATTGGGCGCCGAGTTCGGGGCCGATTCCCAGGTGCCAGCAAAAATCCGAAGAGCAGGGCGGGAGCGGTGTGGTCGGTCTCCCCCGGACCGATCCGGCGGCACGGCGGGAGAGCGCTATTGCTCGACCAAATGCTTGCATGGGAGAGAAACGATGAAGACTACATTTCGATTGGTGTTGCTTTCGCTCTTGTTCGTCGGCGCGGCCTCGTTAGCGAAGAGCCAGAATCCCGAGGTTACGCACAACACGTGGACGAGCGGCTCGCCTCTGCCGACGGCTGTCACATTCGCGGCGGCGGGAGTGGTCAAAGACGAGATCTACGTGGTCGGAGGGAGCACGAGCGGTACGTCCGGAGTCGTTGCCGACGTACAGATCTACAATCCCGCCACCAACGCCTGGAGCACTGGCGTGTCCTATCCAACGGGGATCGCATCGGCGAGCGCTGCGGTGGTGAAAAACGTCTTATATGTCTTTGGCGGCACCAGCGACCTGAAGACTCCGTCGAATGCCGTTTGGGCATACAACCCCAAGACCAAAACCTGGGCTGCGAAAGCAGCCATGCCGACCGCGCGGTGGAGCACCGCAGCCGTGGTCGAGAAGAAGACCAACATCATTTATGTTATCGGCGGCTCCATCAACGCCAACCCAACTTTCACCGCGGCGGTCGAAAGCTACAATCCCGCGACTAATACCTGGACCGAAGAGGCGCCTCTACTGGTGGTCAAGTCGCAAGCTGCGGCCGGGCTGCTCGGAACGACGATTGTGGTCGCTGACGGAGCGCTCAGTGACGGAAGCGATACCGGCGACAACGAAGGATACGACGCCACAACGAACACGTGGACGACACTCGCGGCCGACCCCGCAGCCCGGTATGCATCTTGCTTCGGTTCCGTTGGCGCCAAGTTCTATGACATGGGCGGAAACTCGGCGGGAACTTTCGCCGATGATTTCCAGTTGTCGAAGAACAAATGGACGACGACGCTCGCTGCCGTCCCGCAATCGGTCCTGTTCCCCGCTTCGGCGGTGTATAAGGGGCAGCTCTACTGCATCGGCGGCTGGTCATCGTTTGGAGGCCCCATCATCGACAATGTGCAGATTTATCAGCCGTAGGGCCAGGGAATTACGATTGCGCGACCAAACTTTTGTATCGGAGCGAAGAATGAAAACTGCATTTCGATTGATGTTGCTATCGCTGGCGTTCTTCGGGGTGGCGGTGCTAGTGAAGGCCCAGAGTGTCGAACAAAGTCCCGAGGTTACTCACAACACCTGGACGAGCGGCGCCGCGATGCCCATGCCGGTGTGGGGACCGGGGGGTACGGCGGTGCTCAAAAAGGAGATTTATGTGGTCGGCGGGGTAAATTCTTCGACTTCGATTATTGCCGACACGCAGATCTATAACGTGGCGACAAACACATGGAGCACGGGTGTGTCTTTGCCGACGGCGCTCGAGGGCGGCTCGGCGGCGGTGGTGAAGAACATCTTGTATGTGATGGGCGGAACCGTGGACGGATCCACCTATACCAATGCAGTGTGGGCCTTCAATCCGAAGACGAAAACGTGGTCCGCTAAATCCGCCATGCCGGTCGCTTTGCACGACGCTGGCGTAGCGGTCAAGAACAACATCATCTACGTCGCGGGAGGTAATTCTACCCAGAACCTGAGGGCGACCAATCTTCTGAGCTACAACCCCGCAACCGATACCTGGACGAACGAGGCTTCGATGCTGGTTGGCGTGTCGGAACCGTCGGCCGGGATGGTCGGGACGAGCATGGTACTCGCTGACGGTGCCGAAGACTCCGGGTTCACCGGATACACCGAAGGCTATGACATCGCGACGAATGCATGGAGCGCTCTCACTCCCGACCCAACGTCACGAAGTGCGTCTTGCTATGGGGCGGTAGGGTCGAAGTTATATGCGATCGGTGGCACGACCGGGGGAGAGGGAGCGGCAGCGATCACCCTGAACGAATCGTTCCAGCTATCCAAGGATAAATGGTCAACGCTCGCCGCGATGCCGCAGGCCTCCGTATTTCCCGGCAGCGCAATCTACAAAGGAAAGTTGTACTGCATCGGAGGCACGAGTGTGTTTGGGGTCTCGTCTACGGACCTCGGCAACGTGCAGATTTATCAGCCGTAAGGCAAGAGGCCATTGCGCGAACAAAAGAATTTATATCGGAGAGAAAAATGAAGACTGCAATCGGATTGATGTTGGTATCGCTTTTGTTTATCGGCACGGCGGCGCAGGCGCAGAGTCCCGAGGTCACACAC
>JBAWAI010000388.1:0-9239 GCA_049589215.1 Terriglobales bacterium
CGCTATCGAGCCGAGACGACGGCGACTGGCGTCACGCTGGCCATGACGGGCGAAGCCACATCACCGGCCGCATCCATGCGGATGACCTGACCGGGATCGGGCGATTGCAGGCCGAGTTTGCGGGCCACGGCGTCGATGCGTTCCGGATCGCGGAGCGACGCTTCTTCGAGTTGGAGCGCCTGGTTCATTCCGGCCAGACCGTCACGTTGCGAGCGCAACGTTTCAATCTTGTATCCGTATTCGATGGCGCGGAAATGCTGGAGCGCGTATCCCATGACGAGCAGGAAGAGGCAAAGCAGCACGGTTCCGAAAATGCGCATTTCGCGCTCACGGCGCGGGTCTTCGACTTTCACGAGGCGCGAGTTGTCGATGTTCTTGCGGAAGTAAATTTCCGGCGTGCCCAGCCAGCAGGACTTGCTCGGCGAAACCGGTTGCATTGCGACGGCGGCGCTCATGAGTGCTCCAGACTTTTCCGGAAACCTTGACTGCGTTTCTCTCTATTCCACTTTTTATGCGACTTCTTTTTATGCGACTTCGAGTTTTGAATCGAATTCCGCGTTTTCCTGGACGGCAGCGAACCAGGAGTCGGCCATGAGTGATTCAGCGATGACGAAGTCGCGTGCTTCGATGGTCTGTTCCACGCGCTCCACGGTCGCGAATAGATCTTCGATTGTCGAGCCTGTAAACATGTTCTTGTTTTCCGCCTTCGTTTTCGGACTTGGCCTTGTTTGACTTTCTGTTTGGCCGCTCCGAAATGACTCCGCCACAGAACCCTTCCACAAAATTCTTACCCGGCACGCCTTACGATCACCGCACCGGGAGCCCGGCGGTTTCTCCGGACCAACTCAATCTCTTTTCGACCGCCTAAATTCTTTCGGCAGCGCGCATCTTGGCGCTGCGCGAGCGCGGATTGCGATCAATCTCTTCTTCGGTTGCCGTTACCGGCTTTTTTGTCAGCAGCCGATAAACACTTTGCTTTGCGCCTTCGCGCATTGCATCCTTGACGATTCTGTCTTCGAGCGAATGAAAGCTAATGACCACCAGCCTTCCGCCCGGCTTCAGCACGCGAGGCGCCGCCTCCAGCAGTGCTTTCAGATCGTCCAGTTCACGGTTTACGAAGATTCGGAGAGCTTGAAAGGTTCGGGTCGCTGGATGAATTCGCCGCTCTGAGTTATTCATGGGCCGGGCCGCGGCTGATATGACGTCAACGAGTTGCTTTGTCGTCTGTATCGGCCGCGACCGGACCAAGGCTCTGGCGATTCTCCGCGACCTCCTTTCCTCACCGAATTCGTAAATCACATCGGCAAGCTCGCGCTCGTCGAGGTGGTTTACCACTTGTTCGGCGGTTCGGCCGGACATCGGATTCATCCGCATGTCCAAAGGCCCATCCGCCTGAAAACTAAATCCGCGCTCCGGGTTGCCGAGCTGCAAGCTGCTTACGCCCAGGTCAGCTAGCAGGCCGTCGAGTGAGGCGGACGGTATGCGCTCGCCTGCTTCGGCAAAGGACGCATGCATCAGCGTCACTGTCGGCCAGTCGTCCGATGGCGTAAGTCTTCGGCTCGCAATCTCGAGCGCCGCGGGATCCTTATCGAAGCCAATCAAATGTCCCGGTGCGCCGAGGCGTTTTGCTATTTCGCAGGAATGCCCGCCCAAGCCCACCGTGGCATCCAGATAAGTTCCGCCACGCTTTACGGCCAGAAAATCGATCGCTTCTTTTAAAAGAACCGGAACATGGCCACTTGCCGCTTTTTCCTGCAAACCATGCCCACCCCGCTCGGGGATGTTTTGTCCAAAATTGTGTGCCACTAGATGCCCAGGTCGTCGAGCGTCTTTGTGTCTTCATCCGTGAAAGGCTCTTTGATCTCCTTGTCGAGCGCTTCCATGTTTCGGACCTCCAGGTAGGTCAGATTGCCGAGCACTGCCACATCGCCGCGAATCTGCGCCGCCTCGCGCAGAGTCTGGGGAATCAGCAGACGCCCCTGCCCGTCCATCTCTACGACCTGCCCGTAATAATTCGTGCGAGTTAGAAACTTCTTCTTGGTGGGGTTGAAGGTCGAAAGCTGTGCCAGCTTCTGTTCGATCCGCTCCCATTCCTCGAAGGGATATATCTGAGCAATAACGCCGTCCAGGCTTGTGATATAGAATCGCTGGGCATATTTCTCGTCGATCACCCGCTTGAATTCCGCGGGGACCTTGAGGCGACCTTTTTCGTCGACGCGAGTTGGGTGATTTCCGCGAAACATTTGCCCTGCTGGTTCCTGGAGTCCGGTATCTGGCTGCTACCACAGCCAATTGCACGAGGGAGGTAAGAGCGGCTGCAAAACAAGTGGAATCGGGTTCATTTGGGCTCGTTTTGGGGGTGTCAGTTTCTAAAGCCACTGGCGCCTCATAAAGTTACAAATTCTGCCCCGAATTCTATTGCTTAATCCACTTTCAACCACTTTTGACCACATGTTACGCCTAAGTGGTTTATTGTCAATAAGAAAGTTTAGGGTTGATGAACCGAATTGGGACTCAAGGTGCAAAACGCGAGATGTTGTGGTTAACCAGAAAGATGACCACAAGGGATGGCGTTTACGGAGATGGTGCGGCGGCCAACCTTTCGCCAAAGTTTCGCCCTAGCGGTCTTTGAGTTGCAGAGGGATTGCAGGCGCTCGGTTGTGGAAAAGGCGGTTCTGGCTCTTTAATTCATGTCCTACCATGGGCAATTCGAGCACTGGATTGCGGCTCCGCTGGAAAAGGTGTTTGCGTTTTTCGCCGACCCGATGAATCTGCCGGGCATTATGCCGGGTTGGCTGGAGATCAGGTTCGAGGAGATGACGGTGGTCGCGCCTCCGGTTGGGACGCGCGCTTACTTTGCCGGCGTTGGCACGAAGTTCATCGCGTCTTACCGAGCACTTCCTTTCACCTCTTTTCGAATCCGGTCCGAGGCGCAGATTGTTGGATTTGGGATGAACGAATTTTTTTCGGACGTTCAGATTCGAGGTCCGTTCCGAAGCTGGAATCACCGTCACGAATTTGCCGCCGAGAGCCGCGATGGCGTGACCGGCACACGGGTACGTGACCGCATCGAGTATGAACTCGCAGGCGGGCCGCTGGGCATGATTGTGAATGCGCTTTTTATTGTTCCGCAGATGCGGCGGACGTTTGCTTACCGGCAACGGGCGGTCGAGCGAGTTCTTGGTCCGCGCTAGGTGCGCTGGTGAGAGTGGCATCTCCACAAGGTGATCTTCGCGTGCGATGCACGCAAGACGGCGCAATCCCCGTCTCTACCACAGACCATCTTTGTGTCCGCGGTGCCGCGGTTCGTTCGCGCTACTTCGCGGCTTCGACGAATACCGCTGTGCCATACGCCAGGACTTCGGTGACGCCCTGCATCACCTCGGTCGCGTCATAGCGGGCCCCGACGACCGCATTTCCGCCCATGTCGGCGGCGTGCTGGAGCATCAGGTCAAAGGCTTCGGAGCGCGTCTTTTCACAAAGATTGGTGAGCAGAGAAATGTTGCCGCCGATAATCGTCTGCAGTCCGGCGCCGATCGAGCCAAAGATCGACCGCGACCGTACAACAATGCCGCGCACCACGCCAAGAGTGCGAACGACGCGAAATCCATCGAGCTCAAATTGCGTGGTGACCATGTTGTGCGGGACCATGCGTCCCGTACCGGGATAAGCGCCCATTGATTCTCTCCTTGCGATCGCAGCATTCGTTAGTGAGCGTAGCGACCGGACCATCCTTTTTACTCTTTTCTTGTGCGATGCTCAATGCCGTTGAGCGCATGACAGGCTCGCAAGCTTCTCTATAATGAGGGCGCACTTCGTTTGATTGTTTCCCGCGGAGGTCATCTTGCTATCACGTCGACAGTTCCTTGCCACTGGATCAGTCGCTGCCACGGCAGGCGCGTTGATTCCTCTCGCCCATGCATCGGACTCCAGCCAGCCTCTGCCGCCTGCCATTGCCGCGCTGCGGTCCATGCGGGCAGACGCCAGGCCGATCACGCTCGAAGAGCGCGCCGAGCGCCAGGAAAAGGCACGCCGGTTGATGCGCGAGAATGATCTCTCCGCAATTTTGCTTGCGCAGGGAACGTCGCTCGTCTATTTCGCGGGCATTGAATGGTGGGGTGGCGAACGCCTGTTTGCCATGGTGCTGCCCGCGAAGGGCGAGGCTTTTTATGTTGCTCCGGCATTTGAGGAAGGCCGGGCGCGTGAACAAATCGCGCTCGGCCCTGGCGGCAAGAATGCCGATGTGCGGGTATGGCAGGAAGATGAGAACCCGTATGCGCGGGTGGCGCAGGGCCTCAGCGACCGGGGAATCGCGGGCGGGACTGTCGGCTTTGAAGAGACGGTCAAATTCGTCTTCAGCGACAACATACGAAAAGCCGCTGCCAGCGCCACTTTTACGAGCGCGACTCCGGTCACTGCCGGATGCCGCATGATTAAGAGCGCGCATGAAATCGACCTGATGCGGTTGGCCGCGAAAGTCACGCTCGCCGCTTATGAAGCGACGTACCGATCGCTGAAAGCGGGCATGACTCGAAAAGACGTGGAAGGTCTGCTCGAGACCGCGCATCGCCAACTGGGATTCGAAGGCGGCGCGGATGTGCTGGTCGGCGAGTATTCCGCGTTTCCGCATGGCACGATTCTGCCGCAGGAAATTCAGGAGGGAACGATCGTGCTGATCGATGGCGGCTGCTCGGTGGAGGGCTACGCCTCGGATATTACACGCACGTTCGTGCTCGGCAAGGCGAGCGAAAAGATGAAACAGGTTTTTGAAATTGTTCATCGCGCGCAGAGTGCGGCGCTGGCTACAGCCAGGCCGGGAGTTGAAGCCGGTGCGGTCGACGCGGCGGCGAGGAAGATCATTGTCGACACGGGGTATGGACCCGATTACAAATACTTCACGCACCGTTTAGGACACGGCATGGGCATGGACGGGCACGAGTGGCCTTATCTGGTGCGGGGGAATACCACGAGGCTTCAGCCGCAGATGACATTCAGCGATGAGCCAGGAATTTATATTCGCGGAGAATTTGGGATTCGGCTGGAAGACGACATGCACATCCTCGAGAACGGCTCGGAACTCTTCACGCCACAAAGTCCTTCGCTGGAGGATCCGTTTGGGAAGGCTTAGCGCACCTATTTCGCGCCGCGCAGCAAGTCGCCTAATGCGTGAATGTCAGCTGAATTTGTATCGCTTATGATCGCGTAGCGAAGTCCGCCATCGGCCCAGGTTTCGACGTTAAAGGCAAGTTCGCGCTCGGAGTTCACGCCCATCGTGAAAGGAACAAGTCCCGGCTGATCCTGAAGAATGAAAACCGATATTTGGTGGCTGCGGATTTGAAAGAGCAGTTGCGCGGCGGGGCTGTGTTCAAAATATGCAACGCGGCCACCGACGAGTTTGAAGGGCGAGTTCTGGAGTTCGGGAAGATTAAACGTAAATGGCAGCTTTCCCTGAAACCACGGCTTGACGGTGTGGCGGTCGGTTGAGATCACATCGACAGGGTTCGCGCTGGCGAGCGTGGCTACGTGCAGATCGACAAGTTCCGCCAGCGCTTGCTCGCGGGCCGAGTGATGCGTCCAAAATGCGAGCCCAACAAGCAACAATAACAGCGCAACTGCGGCCATGGCCAATCTTGGCATCCAGCCAAATGTCCGTACGGGCGGGCGTTTCGGCTGAATGCTGTTTTCAATGCGCTGGCGGAATTCGGGCGACGGCGTGTAACGCGCAGCGGCTGCTCGCGTCAGGCGCTTCATTTGCAGGCGGCCGATGGCGTCGGCAGCGCAGGCCGGGCAGGTGCGCAGATGATCCTCGAAGTTCGCGAGTTCTTCCTGCGAACCCGCGCCATCGATGTAGGCACCAAGTTTGTCGCGCCACTGATCGCAGGTCATCGCGTACCCCTTTGCAATTTTGCCCTCAATAACTCGCGCATTGCGCGGCGCGCACGAGAGAGACGCGACATCACGGTTCCCATCGGGATGGCGAGCGTCTCGCCGATCTCCTGGTAACTCAACTCCTCCGAGTCGCAGAGCAGAATAATTTCACGAAACTTCAGCGGGAGTTCTTCCAGCGCCTGCTGAATTGTCTCCTGCTCGGCGCGGGCGAGCAGCGCGGACTCTGGCGTCTCAGCAGTAATTGGTTCGATCGCCTGATCGTCATCGCTGTCGATCGAAATCGACGCCGAAGCTTTCAATCCAGCCTGGGACGTCAGGAATGTGTTGCGCAGAATTTTGTAGATCCATGCGCGGAAGTTCGTCCCCTGCTTGAAAGAGGAGAAGCCTCGCAGCGCCTTCATGTATGTTTCCTGCACCAAATCCTCAGCCGAGACGCGGTCTTGCGTGAGCCAGTGGGCGAAGTTGTAGAGCCGCGTAAAAAGCGGCATCGCCAATTCTTCAAACGACCCGATATCGCCGGAACGATCGCCCACAGGCGAACAGTTTACCTCGGGAGGGATGGCGCTGGTGCCCCCTTCTGAATATGTAACCAGTGAGGGCGGAAATTATTCCACAGGACGGACTGGATTACAGGCGGCTGCTGTCTCCGTCCGTTTCCGGAGATGGCAGAGTGTTCTGTAGCGATGGGGGCGGGCAGTGCGCGGCGTCGTACGGCGGAGTCTCAGATGCCCACGGGCTCCGGCTCCAACCCAGCCAATTGGTGCTTGGTCGCCACCGACAAACGACGGACGCCTTCTCTGATTTGTTCCGGCTGGGCATTCGAGAAATTCAACCGGAAATGGCGCAGTCCTTCGGCGGCAAATCCGTTGCCAGAATAGAACGAATCTCCGGGAACGAAGGCGACATTTTCCTTGAGCGCGGCTTCGAACAGCCGGTGCGAATCCATTCCTTCGGGAAGTGTTACCCACAGGAACAATCCGCCGAGCGGTCGCGTCCAGCTGACCTCGGGCGGGAAATATTCTTCGAGCGCATTGAGCATTACGTCGCGGCGCTCGCCATACACGCGGCGGATGACTTTGATGTGCTCATCGAGGAAGCCGTCGCGCGCAACTTCGTAGGCCACCATCTGGCCGAACGTGGAGGTGTGCAGATCGGCTCCCTGCTTGAGCTGCACGAGTCTTACGATGACTTCGGGCGGGGCGACGATCCAGCCCATGCGCAATCCGGGCGAGAGCGTCTTTGAGAATGTACTCAGGTAGATTACGTTGCCGATCGAATAGCCGCGATCGCGCCGCAGATTCTCGCGATCGAGCACCACCAGCGGCGTCAAATGGTCGCCCTCGTAACGGAGCTGGCCGTAAGGATCGTCTTCGATAATCGGAATACCGTAGCGCTCGGCAAGCAACACGAGTTCGTGGCGGCGCCCCTCCGCCAAAGTCGTTCCGCCGGGGTTCTGGAAATTGGGCAGCACATACATGAACTTTGGCCCGGAGCGCAGCGGCTCCTCAAGTAGATCGGTGCGGAGGCCGTCATTGTCGCTGGGCACGCAAAGATATTCCGCCCCGTAAACATTGAAAGCCTGGAGCGCACCGAGATAGGTAGGCGCTTCGACGAGCACGCGGTCGCCAGGATTGATCAGCAGTTTGCCGATCAGGTCGAGCGCCTGCTGCGAGCCTGATGTGATGAGCACGTTCTCCGGCTTCGCCTTGATCCGGTAGCGCGAAGTGTGGCGCGCGATCATTTCGCGCAACGGCTGGTAGCCCTCGGTCGCGCCATATTGCAGCGCGGTCGCCGCATCGGTTTCAAGCACCTTGCGGCAAGCCTCGCGAAAGCGCTCGACTGGAAAAACATCAGGCGCGGGCAGACCGCCTGCGAAAGAAATGATTTCGGGTTTCTGGGTAATCTTTAGAAGTTCGCGGATGGCGGAACTGTGAACGCTCTTGACGCGCTGCGCGTAGCGGGAACTCCAGGTTGTCGACATGTATGGGCTCTCGTTAATTGAGTTTATATCGTGGATGAAAGTCGCGCGGCGATGCGGGAGTTTATTTTAATGACGGAAAGTGGATGGAGACAGTGGCGGAAGTATGCGCCCACCATCAAAACAGAGACAGGCAATTTGTCTACTTCACCAGCCACTGCTGCATGCGCCGCAACAGTGACGCCGGAGCGTCGGCTTCCAGCTCAACCAGTCCGCCACGATACTTTCGCGAATGGATGCGGGCGCGCGATTCGAGAAGGGCGAGCATCTTGCCCTCTTTCTGCGGAATGCGCAGGCGGACGCGGGTCGGTTTGTCCTCTTCGAGCAGGCTGTCGATGTGTTCCATCAGAGTTGTCAACCCGATGCCTTTTGCGGCCGACACGTGGATGGTCTGGCTATCGTCGCGCAGCGATTCCTGCTGCTTGGGAGACAGCAGATCGATTTTGTTCATGACGCGCAAACGCGACTTCTTGTCGGCTTCCAGCTCTTTGAGGACGCTGTCGACTTGCGCGTCCTGCTCGGCCGAGATGGGGCTGCTGGCATCGGAAACCTGGAGGATGAGCGTCGCCCGCTGCACCTCTTCGAGGGTCGCGCGAAAGGCCGACACCAGCGTGTGCGGCAGATGGCGAATGAAACCGACTGTGTCAGAGAGCACGATTCTGCGCTTCGACGGCAGTTCGGCGCCGCGCAGCGTGGGGTCGAGCGTGGCGAACATGCGCGCGGATGCGACCACGTTGGCATTCGTGAGCGCATTAAATAATGTCGATTTGCCGGCATTTGTGTAGCCGACCAGGGCGACCGTTGCCACCGGAACCGATTCGCGGCGCTGGCGCTGCTGGGCGCGGATACGGCGCACATTTTCGATCTGCTGCTTCACATGCCGCACGCGGCGATAAATTTTGCGGCGGTCGGTTTCGAGCTGCGTTTCGCCCGGTCCGCGAGTGCCAATGCCGCCGCCGAGTTGCGACATCTCAATGCCGCGCCCGGCCAGCCGTGGAAGCATGTATTCAAGCTGCGCGAGCTCCACTTGCAGCTGTCCTTCACGAGTGCGCGCGTGCCGGGCGAAAATATCGAGAATCAACTGCGTGCGATCGATGACGCGGGTGTTGACCACGCGCTCAATGTTGCGCTGCTGCGAGGGCGAGAGATCGTGATCGAAGAGAATGACGTCGGCGGAAACCGAGGCCGATGCACCGGCAATCTCTTCGAGCTTGCCCTTGCCGATCAGCGTAGCGGGATCGGGGCGGTCGCGATGCTGCATGAACTCGCCGGCAATTTGCGCGCCGGCGCTGGCGGCCAGCGTGCGCAACTCGTCGAGCGATTCCTCGGAGCTGAAATCGGGCGCGTCGCTTCGTCGTCCGCCGGCAACGCT
>JBAWAI010000389.1:0-2944 GCA_049589215.1 Terriglobales bacterium
CCAAATACCCTTGCCGTTTCATCAGTCGTACCAACTGGCTCATTGCTTGCTTGGTCACACCGGCTCGCTGGGCCAGCAACGTCGAGCGCGTCCCACCTTCATCCAAGAGCCACAACAGGCTCGCCGCAGCAAACGGAAAATCTTCGTATCCACGTAGCGCCAGACGTGCTGTCACGGCAGCCGTATGCGCTCGTGATGCCACCATCAAGCTTCTGGCGATATTAGGTAAAACTTTTTTCATTTAGTAAATCTTATTGACCAATCTCGTTCGGCATGATTAGATTACAAAACATAGTCAAGTGTATTGACTATCTTGTACGGCGAAGTAACCCGCTCTAGAAAGGGAATCATATGCCTACACTGCTCAACATCCAATCCAGTCCTCGTGGCGATCACTCCATCTCGCGTACGCTCAGCCATGACTTTGTAACAGCATGGCAGACAAAGCACCCTGACGGGAAGGTCATACTCCGCGACCTGGCAGAAAATAACCTGCCGTATGTCGGCGTTCCTTGGATTACAGCGATTTTCCTCCCCGCTGACAAGCACACCTCGGAGATGCGACGAGCCTTGGCCGTCTCCGACGAATTGATCGCCGAACTCTTCTCCGCGGACCAGATTCTCATCGGAACGCCCATGTACAACTTCACCGTCCCTGCCAATCTGAAGGCATGGATCGATCTCATCGTTCGCCCCCGTGTTACCCACTCCGGTCCGCCCGAACGCAAAGGGCTAGTCGTGGGGAAAACTTGCAAGATCATCATCGCCTCGGGCGGCATCTATGACGAAGGCCTCCCTGCTTCCGCATCCGACTATGAGTCTGGCTATCTCAAACGCATCCTCGCCTTCATCGGTATCGCCGACGTCCAAATCATTCGTGCAGGCGGCACGGCCGCTGTTGCCTTCGGTTCAACTACCCTCGAAGAGTTGACCGCGCAGTTTCGCCCGGCCGTCCTCGCGTCAACTCGCTAACCAATAAACTACGAGGCCACGTCCGCTTCTGAGGACCTGGCACGCAAATCGCTTATTCCGACAAGCCGACATCTCGGTACTAATCCGAACCTCGACGTTGACGTGTCTGTAATGGCGGGCCCGGACTGAGAACGGTGGATGTACATCTATTGCCAGTATGGCAGTGCGTTGACCCAAGTTGCATCAATGTTGAATGCTTGTCTGCCCAATCCCATACTGTATTGCTGCTTTGAGAACATCGACTTTTATGTCTGCTAATGTTTTGAATTTGATGCAGTACCCTGTCACGCTAGCTTTGCCCAGATCCCGCCCAAATGTCTGGGCCAGATACTTCTTGTCCTCTACTCCCATAATGTAGACGGAAATGCCTGTTGTATTAGCACTGACACCAATTTGATAGAACCCCCTGGTTTTTCCATTGGCATATTCAATAGTTTGAGATCCATATCCAATATTTGGGTTGGAAACGATTTTTCCCTTCTCGTCTTTCCCATCTAAGAACCACAACTTACAAGCTGGCATCAATACCAAAATCATGCCATGTAGCTCTTGCATTTCGCTACGTTTTGGCTCCGGTTGAGCAGCAATGTACTCCTTGATTTGTTTCTGCACCGTCATGTTGATCTCCTTGGCCTAGTGGTAATCCAGTGCTGCGGGAACACCGGGTTGGATCGGCCTGGTAAGCAGTGTCAATCGACGAAAATGATAGCGGAGCATTGCCGCCAATACGAAATCCTGCCTGAAGTTTCAGACCAAAGCGCACGTCACTTAAAGGGAACAGTGGCGAGTAAACTACCTATCAGATGGTAGGTCAACAGCCGTGGTCTAGAGTTCGCTGCACCTAGGTGCACAGTGCCCTGCATTCGTGATGTCAACCGATTGCTTCGACGGAAGACGCCTGTGACAGCTTGCGACTGAGCAGAATTCCTGCGATAAGAAAATAAATTGCGCCAAAGATCGCATATCCACCGAGATCCTTCGCGTGAAACTTTCCGTTGAGCCCGCCAAGTCCAAAGACGGGGCCAAATCGCACGGTCGTAGATTGATTACTGCTGCTTCTTGAACAAATCCTGGAAGATGAGCTGACCCCAAGTGCGGCCGCGTGCGTGCACCAGCACGCCACCCTCGTTGAGCTTTCCCAGCTTGACGGGTGCGAACCCGAGTTGTTTGGCCAAATCCGCCACGGGAGAGATCGCGTCCTCGTCATCGCTCGACAAAAAGACGACCCGATGCCCCCCTTCGACGACCGGGTCGATAGCCGAAATGGCTGCACCCAGGTGATTGAAACCCTTCACGAGCTTAGCACCGGTAAACGACTTAGCGACGAAGGCGGAGGACAGGAGGCCGCCCAACTCTTCCGGGGGGACTCCAAACGCGTTCGTCGCGTCGATGACCGTCTTGCCTTCCCAGCTGGGCAGGGCCTTCGCAACCTCGCGGTGTTCCCCAAACGGGACCGCCAGGATGATTGTGTCGGCCTCGAGTGCATCCCGCAGCGACTTGGCGACGACCGTGGGTCCAATCGCCCGAGCCTGCGGCGCCAAAGTCTCAGGCGGCCGGCGACTCGCGACAGTCACGTTGATATTTTTACGGGCGAACGCGTGGGCGAGGGCCTGACCTATCTTTCCGAATCCTACGATTGCGTAGCTCATAGTTCTCCTCCGATCCATGTTGATATTGATCCAACCGATCGGATCAGGGTGCGCGCCCTGGCGATCCTGCACTCACCGAGATCCGCCGACTTCAGATGGCCGAGAAGCCGCCGTCGACATTCAACTCCACTCCGTTCACGAAGCTCGAATCGTCGGAAGCAAGAAACAGCGCGACCGTCGCGATTTCCTCAGGTTGACCCATCTTTCCCCGCGGGATCAGGGATTCGAACATCTCCTTCGCCTCCTTGGTGAGAACTTCTTCCTGCATCGGTGTGGCAATCGGCCCCGGACCCAGCACGTTCACCCGGATATTCCTGCCCTTC
>JBAWAI010000390.1:0-1557 GCA_049589215.1 Terriglobales bacterium
GTTCTTATTTGCGGTTGAGTTCGTCGACTTCGCGCTTCAACCGCGAGTAGCGGCGCATGATTGTTGTCAGATAGGCGATGTGGATGATCCAGGTGGCGGCGTAGGCGGCGAAGAGATAGGGGTTAGAAGTCATCTTGCGCTCCTTGTGGCTCTTGCGGTTCGTCCATCAGGGATCGCATGGCGTGGGCCTTGTCGACCTCGCGCTGCAGCTTCTCGAGGCGAAAGCGCGACCAGCAGACGAGGGATGCGAAGCAGCAAAATGCCAGCCAGTTCAGCAGCAGGGTGTGCAACATTCGCGGGTCCATGGAACCGCCTCCACCGATTACGGGCTGCGGATGCTGGGTGCGGAAAAACCAGATGGAAAAATAAACGAAGGGAACGCAGAGCGCGCCGAGGATCGCAAGAGCGGCGGCGAGCAAGGGCGTCTCTCCGCTGGAGGAGAAACGGCGCAGAAAGAGATAGCTCACGTAAATGAGCCACAACACAAGCGTGGAGGTGAGACGTAAATCCCATGTCCACCAGATGCCCCAAACGGGCCGCGCCCAGATCGGACCGGTGACCAGGTTGACGGTCTGGAATACGACGCCGACTTCCGCGGCAGTCAGCGCGACGATATCCGCCACTTCGCAGCGCTTGATCAGGTAATAGACCGAGGCCCCGAAATTGACGAAGAACAGGAGGAACGCGGTCCATGCCGAAGGCACGTGATAGTAGATGATGCGATAAACGTCGCCTTGCAGTTGGTCGGTAGGCGCGACTTCGAGCGCCTGATAAAGGGCGTAGCTGAGCAGGATTCCTGTAAGAACGACGAGGATGGGGAAGAGGTATTTCATGATTAAGCTTCGAGTCTCGAGTCCCGAGTTTCGAACCAACACGCTCGCGGCCCGTTACTCGTGGCCTTACTCCGCATTCAAAATCGTTTCAAACAATAGCAGGCATACCGTAGTAAAAGCCAGATCGTACGTCCCGAGCAACACGATCCAGAAGCGCGCGCTGTACTCGCCGGTGAGGATGGCGGTTGTTGCCTGCACCATGGCCAGGATGGCGGGGATCGAAATTGGGAAGAGCAGCAGCGGCAACATGATTTCGCGGCTGCGGGTGCGGATCGACATGGCGGCGAAAAATGTTCCGTTGACGACCAGCGCCCAGGTGCCAAAGGCCGCGACCAGCAGCAACTGCCAGGCTGGGCCGATCGCGCGCAGGCGATAAAAGATGATGAAGAGCGGGGTCATCAGCGCCTCAAGCACGGCGACGAAAATAAAATTACCGATCACCTTGGCGGCGAACAGGGAGTTCGCGGGCGCGGGCGAGACGCGATAAGCGTCGAGAACCTGATTGCGGAGTTCGCGGGCCCAGGTCTGGTTGAGCGCGACCACGGCGGCGAATAGGAATGCTACCCAGACGAGACCCCCGGCGATCTGGCGTGACTCCTCGGCGCTCGGATCGAACGAGAAGCTGAAGACGACGACCACCAGAAGAGAAAAGAAGAGCATGGAGTTGATGGCGTCTTTGGAGCGCCATTCGAGGCGAAGGTCTTTAAGCAGCGTGGCGCGCGTG
>JBAWAI010000391.1:0-10710 GCA_049589215.1 Terriglobales bacterium
CGGCGGTGCAGGCGGCGCGAGGGGCCGCTGGGCCGTGGCAGGCGCTGACTGGGCATGCGCGGGCGAAGTATTTGTATGCGCTGGCGCGGCTGGTGCAGAAACATTCGCGGCGGCTGGCGGTGCTGGAGACGATGGATAACGGCAAGCCGATTCGCGAGAGCCGGGACATTGATATTCCGCTGGTGGCGCGGCATTTTTATTATCACGCGGGATGGGCGCAGATTTTGGAGTCGGAGTTTGCCGGGTATGTGCCCTACGGAGTTGCCGGGCAGATCATTCCGTGGAACTTTCCTCTGCTGATGCTGGCATGGAAGATTGCTCCCGCGCTGGCGACCGGAAATACCGTGGTTTTGAAGCCGGCGGAATTTACGCCGCTGACGGCTTTGGCGTTTGCGGAAATTTGCGTGGAGGCCGAGTTACCCGCGGGCGTCGTCAACATCGTTACGGGCGATGGGGGGACGGGAGAAGCGTTGGTCAAGCATCCTGACGTCGACAAGATCGCGTTCACTGGATCGACCGAAGTGGGACGCGCGATTCGCGCGGCTAGCGCCGACAGTCACAAAAAACTTTCACTCGAGCTGGGCGGAAAATCTCCCTTTATTGTTTTTGAGGATTCGGACCTCGATAGTGCCGTCGAGGGATTGGTGGACGGAATCTGGTTCAACCAGGGACAGGTTTGTTGCGCGGGCTCGCGGCTTTTGATGCAGGAGAGCATTGCCGAGGCGCTGATCGCCAAGGTGCAGGCGCGCATGAGTACGCTGCGGATCGGGCCTCCGCTGGATAAGGCGATCGATATTGGCGCGATCGTGGCGGGCGTGCAGCTGGAGAGGATTCAGAAGCTGGTCGATCAGGGCGTGGCGGAGGGCGCGACTTGCTGGCAGCCGCAGATGACGTTGCCGGCGCGCGGATTTTATTATCCACCGACTCTGTTGAGCAATGTGCATCCGACATCGATTGTGGCGCAGCAGGAAATTTTTGGTCCAGTGCTGGCGGCGATGACGTTTCGCACGCCGAGTGAAGCGGTCGAACTGGCGAACAACACGGCGTATGGGCTGGCAGCTTGCGTTTGGAGCGAAAGCATCAATGTGTCGTTGCATGTGGCCGCGCAACTGAAGGCGGGCGTGGTTTGGGTGAACTGCACGAATATGTTTGACGCTGCGTGCGGGTTCGGCGGGTATCGCGAGAGCGGGTATGGGCGGGAGGGTGGACGCGAAGGGTTGCGCGAGTATTTGGAGCCGGCGTGGTTTAAGAATGCCGCTGCGATGGGCGGGGTATCAGGTGTCAGGTCTCAGGGGTCGGGAAAATCGCCGTCCGAGTCTTCGGTGGCTGGGCTTGGCAAGCCGGATCATGCGGGTTCTCCCGCGGTTGATCGCACTGTGAAACTTTACATTGGTGGCAAGCAGGCTCGTCCGGATTCGGGTTACAGCATGGAGGTGCGCGCGGCGGATGGGCGGTTGCTGGGCGAGGCGCCGCTGGGGAATCGGAAGGATGTTCGGAATGCGGTGGAGGCGGCGCGCAAGGCTTCGGGGTGGGCGAAGGCTACGGCGCATACGCGGGCCCAGGTGCTTTATTACTGCGCGGAGAATCTTTCGCAGCGGCGCGATGAGATTGCCGGGCGGCTGGCTGCGGCGGTCGGCGCGAAGCAGGCGGCTGCGGAAGTGGAGATGGGGATCGAGCGGATTTTTTCTTACGCCGCCTGGGCCGATAAGTTTGATGGCGCGGTGCATAATCCGCCGTTTCGGAATATTGCCATTGCGATGAATGAGGCGATTGGGACGGCGGGCGTGATTTGTCCGCGGGAGACGCCGCTCTTGGGATTTATTTCGACGGTGATGCCTCTGCTGGCGATGGGGAACACGGTGATTGCTGTGCCTTCGGAGACTTATCCTCTGATTGCTGGTGATTTGTATCAGCTGTTTGACACGAGCGACTTGCCGGGCGGCGCGGTGAATATTGTTACCGGGTATGTGTCGCAGCTTTTGAAGTCTCTAGCGGAGCACGATGACGTGGATGCTATTTGGAGTTTTGCCGATGCGGCGAGCGCGACGGCGGCCAAGGCGATGTCGGTGGGAAATTTGAAGCAGGTGTTCACCAACGAAGGTCGCGCGATCGACTGGTTCGACACGAAAGTGGCGGAGGGGCGCTGGTTTCTGGAGCATGCGGTGCAGGTTAAGAATATCTGGGTGCCGTACGGGGAGTAATGAGCCCCTCCTCAGATCGTAAAATTCCATCCGCGATTTCTTCGTTCTGCAGTCAGAAAATTCTTCACCACGGAGTTCACAGAGGACCACAGGAGAAACCCTGATGAAAGCCACTCGCACGCCTCGAATCAAAATTTGCTGCATTGGCAGCGTTGAAGAGGCTGCGATGGCTGTGGACGCGGGCGCGTCGGCTTTGGGGTTGGTCTCGCACATGCCGAGCGGGCCGGGCGTAATTGGCGACGAGTTGATCGCCGAGATTGCTACGACAGTGCCTCCGGCGATCGGAACTTTTCTACTTAGTTCGCGGCAGAGCGTGCAGGAGATCGTCGCGCTGCAGCGCTTCTGCCGCACTAACACAATTCAGATTTGCGATCGGCTTATGCGCGGGACGCATCGGGAGTTGAAAGAGGCGTTGCCGGGGATTTCGATTGTGCAGGTTGTTCATGTTAGTGGACCGGAGTCGGTGGACGAGGCGGTCGCGCTGCGCGATGTAGATGCGATTCTGCTGGATTCGGGGAATCAGAAGCTGGCGGTGAAGGAGTTGGGCGGGACGGGGCGGACTCATGACTGGAGTTTGAGCCGGGAGATTCGGGAGCGGGTTGGGGTTTCGCTATTTTTGGCGGGAGGACTTACTGCCGGGAACGTGGGGCAGGCAATTCGCGAGGTCGGGCCGTTTGGGATTGATGTTTGTTCGGGTGTGCGGACGGATGGGAAGTTGGATCGGGAGAAGTTGACTAGATTGTTTTCCGCCGTGCGGAAAGAGGGTTGAGTTGGTTTTTCTGGACGTCCTCTTGCTTGTGCAATCTTCAATTGTTCAAATACCACGGGACGTTGATTACGCTGATGCGCTGGCTGCCGTTCAGGAGCAGTAGAGCTTTTAGTAGGGACGAACGATGGTTGTGCAGGAAGAGGTAGTACCAGCGGACTTCGATGAGTTCCGGGATGACTACGGAAATGTGGCCATCGGGATGGGCTTTTTCGACATCGAGCGCGTAGGCGACGATGGGTTTGATCACGAAACGGAAGGGCGACTGAAGGACGACTAACTCGGGGATGGGAAGGCCCGCCTCTCTTGCGGGGTTGGCGATGAGATGATCCCACTGATCGCAAAAACTTCCGGTACCTTCCTGGCAATCGACGTGGATGACGCGGATCTGCTTTGAAATGGACCAGGCGAAGCGCAGCGCTTTTTCGGAGACTACGTTCCAGCGATCGATGGGAAGCAGGAGAATGGGTTCGCAGAGATCGGTGGTGTTCACTGGGCCGTCCGCTTCGGTTTCGGAAAAGACCCGGCCGTAATGGTGGTGGATGCCGCGCATCATCAGAATGAGGGCGGGGATTAGGACGACCGTGATCCATGCGCCTTCAACGAATTTCGTGACGAGGACGACGGCGGTGGTGATGGCGGTGGCGAAGGCTCCGAGGCCGTTGAGGAACATGTTTCGGTGCGCGTGCGGGCCGCCGGTGCGCCTCCAGTGCATGACCATTCCGGCTTGCGAGAGCGTGAAAGCCATGAATGCGCCGACGGCGTAGAGCGGGATGAGACGGTCGGTGACTCCGCCAAAAATTGTGAGGAGGATTCCGGTGAGAAGCGCCAGGGCGTAGACGCCTTCCGCGAAGACGAGACGGCGGCCGCGCAGAGTGAGCGCGAAGGGAAGGTATCCGTTGAGCGCGATGGCGCGCGAGAGGCGCGGGAAATCAGCGAAAGCGGTGTTGGCGGAGAGCGAGAGCACGATGAGGATGGAAATGATGCTCGTCCAGTAGAACCAGCCGGTGCCGGTGATGGCGGCGAGGAGCTGCGAGAGAACGCTCTGGTAGCCGGTTGCGCCGGGGGTGGTGGCGGCGACACCGTAGCGGGGCGCGAGATAGGCGATGCCAATCAGCATGACAGCGAGGATCGCGATGATGATGGTCAGCGTGAGACGGGCGGATTTGGAAGACGGCTCCTTGAAAGCCATGACGCCATTGCTGACAGCTTCGACTCCGGTCATGGCCGTGCAGCCGCTGGCGAAGGCGCGCAGGATGAGCCAGGCGCTAAGGCCGGCGGTGGCAGAGGTCAGCTTTGGAGGCGCCACGATAGGAATAGGATGGCCGCCCGCGGCCACGACTTTGAAGATGCCGACGGCGATCATGCCGAGCAGGCAGGCGATGAAGAGATAGGTGGGGACGAGAAAGATTCCGCCGGTATCGCGCACACCGCGCAGGTTGATGATGGTGAGGACGAAGAGAATTCCGAGACACATGGGCAGCGTGTATTTTTGGAGCGAAGGGACGGCCGAGACCAGAGCGCCGACACCAGCGGAGATGCCGACGGCGGCTGTGAGAATGTAATCGACCATGAGGGAGGCGGCGGCGAGCAGTCCGGGCCAGACGCCGAGATTTTCGGTGGCGACGGTGTAGGAGCCTCCACCTTGCGGATAGGCCTCGATGGTCTGGCAGTAGGAGATGTAGACGATGCCGAGAAGAATGACGATGCTGATGCTGATGGGCCAGATGTAGGCGACGCCGGCCATGCTGAGCGGAATGAGCAGGGTCATGGCGGCTTCAGGGCCATATGCGGCGGAGCTGAGCGCATCAAGGCCGAAGATGGGAATGCCTTTGACGGGTCCGATTCGTTCGGACTTCTCGTCTTCAATGGCAAGGGGACGGCCGAAGATCAGGTCGGCGAAGTTCATCGGGTCATTATTGCAGATGTGTTGGAGGCGGGCTTCACGTGTGAGGTTGCCGGATGAAATGATGTCGTGCTCTTTGTGAGTGTTTCGCGTGAACTATAATGAGCGTCGTTATTCGGGCCCTCCTCTGAAAATCTTGCAGGTTTGCTGTTCGTCTTAGTAATTCGAGTGAGGTGAATATGTCCGCTCGCGCTTGCTGCGTTAACCCCGGCCGTAACGTTCTTATTCCCGGTTCATCGCGTCACCGGACCCTGCACTATCTGACAATTCTGGCGGCTCTTGCGATTTGCACGTCCAGCGTTGCGAAGGACAAAGGGAACTCTGAAGTTAAATTCACCTCGCGCACTGAATTGGTTCTGATTCCGACACTTGTGACAGATAAGTCAGGCGCACATATCAGCGGGCTCAAGAAAGAAGACTTTACAGTTCTTGAGAACGGATCGGCGCAGCAGATCTCGACTTTTGAAGAGATCACGAGCGCGCCGACTCTGTTATCGCGTCCGGCGCATCCGGATGAATTCAGCAATGCGGTAACGGGCAGTGGTTCAACGCGGCGAGTGACGCTGATTGTGCTGGATCTGCTGAACACGTCATTCGCGGATCAGGCCTATGCGCGTAAGGAATTGCTGACTTATCTTTCGCAGTCAGTGGATCGTCGCGAGCCGACCGGCCTCTACATTCTTGACCGCAGCGGCATTCACGTGGTGCACGATTTCGCGACCGCGCCCGGAGTACTGATTGCCGCGCTCCGCAAGGTGAGAGGCGATGCCAGCCAGATGGTCGACACGCCCGAAGATATGGAAGCGATGACGGGCACAGCCACGCCTGAGGGCAGCGCCGGCGATAGCGACAGCACGGGCGGGGGTGGTGGCAGACCGGGCTCGGCGGCGGCGATGGCTGGTGCGGTGCAGCAAGAGGCGAGCCGAATGCAGGCGATGCTGGAAGATGCGGTGCTGAATTTTCAGTCTTTTCAGCAGCGGCTGGCGATCACTTATACGCTTGAGGCCATGCAGCAGGTCGCGCAGGCTTTGGGCGGATTCCCGGGGCGAAAATCATTGATCTGGGCGGGCGGCGGATTTCCATTCAGCGTGAGCGACAACACGATGCAGCTTGCGCCGGCGGGGCGCGATTCTCTGGTGGACGTTTTGCCGATGTACGAGCGCACATGGCAATTGCTGAACGATGCGCAAATCGCTCTCTATCCGATCGATGTGAAGGGTCTTACATCGAACGGGCCGTCGGCTGCGATTGGCGTGCCGAATAATCCGAAGCATCCGGGCGCTTTCAACCGCAGCGCGAATTGGCGTCAGCTCGACACGCAAGCGACGCTGGAAACATTTGCGGCAGCGACCGGCGGGCGGCCGTATTTCAACTCGAACGACCTGGTCAAGGGTTTTCGCCAGGCGGTGAACGACTCCGCGCAGTATTACATGCTCGGCTACTATCTCGATCGGTCGAACACGAAATCGGGATGGCGCAAGCTGGGGGTGAAGGTGAAGCGCGAGCATGTGGAGGTGCGCGCGCGGACGGGATTTTTTGTGACGAACGCCACTACAAATCCCGAGGTCACGCGCGACAGCGATCTGGCGGCGGCGCTCAAGTCGCCACTCGATTACTCCGCGTTGTCGCTGGTGGCGCAGTGGGATACGGTTCAACCAAGCAAGGAATCGGGCAAGAAAAGTGTGGGGTTTGTGGTGAATGTGGCGCCGGATGCGGACTTGATCGACACGGCCGATAGCAGCCACCTCGCGCTGGATTTCTTTGCGGTGGCAAGAACGCCGACTGGGCAACAGGTGGATCGGCCATCGGGCAGGAAAGTGGATGCACATCTGACCGCAGAACAATTGGCGACGATCAAGCAGAAGGGGATCGGCTATCGCGGCACGCTCGAACTTGCGCCCGGCGAATACAACGTCCGCATCATTGTGCGCGATAGCCTCAGCGGCCGCATCGGTTCGGTGGCGGCGCCGCTGAAGGTGGATTGAGGATTCTGCGGGCGTGTGTGCTGCCCGACTCGATTCGATTGCTGCATGTTTCGCGACGACTAAGTGCCGCCGCTCAATATGAGTTGTGATTGTAAAGAGCTGTAAAACATGGGCGCGCGAGTGGCCGCCGACCTATAATCCGCTTATTACGCGAAACGCGATTCACCTTTCGAAACTCTTCCGAGTAAGTCGGCCGTTCTCTCTCTGCAAGACCTGTGGAGGCCGAGTATGAGTATCTTCTCGCGCTCAAACAAGTATCTTCGTATCAGCTTCGGCACCCGACTATCGCGTTCCTTATTGCGTCCTCTGCCATTCGTCGCTGCATTACTTCTCTGTGTTATCGGCTCGGCAAACGACAAAAACGACAAGAACAATAACAATAACAAAGACAGCAGCGCGGAGGTGAAGTTCAGCGCCCGCGCCGAGTTGGTCATGGTGCCGGTTGTCGTCACCGACAAATCGGGCGTGCACATCAACGGCTTGAAGAAAGAGGACTTCACCGTCCTGGAGAATGGCTCGGAACGGCCGATTGCGACCTTCGAGGAGGTCTCGAGCCAGCCCGATCGCCTGATACGGCGGCCGCATCCGGGCGAGTTCACGAACGACGTGACCAGCGGTGGAAGATCGACGCGGCGCATTACGCTGATCGTGCTGGATGTTCTGAACACGCCGTTCCTGGACCAAACATACGCCCGCAACCAGCTCCTCAAATATCTCACGCAGTCGCTCGACCGGCGCGAGCCGACCGGACTCTTCATGCTCGACCGCCGCGGCATTCACGTCGTTCATGATTTCACCAGCGATCCACAGGTGCTGATTGCTGCGCTGCACAAGGTGATGGGCGAACCTTTGCAACTCGCCGATACCCAAGCGGACCTGGCGCTCTCGACCGGAACCACGAATCCGATCGGGAGCCAAACGGGCGGAGTGAGCGGAATGACGGGCGCACCGGCTGTTCCGACGACTGCACTGATGAGCGCGGTTTCGGCGGAGGCAGCGGCCTTCCAGAGCATGTCACAGGATGCGGCGCTCAACATGGCAGCCTTCGAGCAACGGGTTGCGATCACCTACACCCTCGACGCGCTCCAGCAGGTAACGCAGATGCTGGCGGGAGTGCCGGGGCGCAAGGCGCTGATCTGGGCCGGCGGAGGATTTCCCTTCAGCGTCAGCAACAACACGATGGGCCTCGCGCCCGCGGGACGCGACACATTAAACGACATCCTGCCGAAATACGAGCGCACATGGGAACTGCTGAACGAGGCGCAGATCGCGCTTTATCCAATCGATGTGAAGGGGCTGCAACCGAACATGCCCAACGCGTCGGACGACCTCTCGACCACTCCCGGCACCGATGGATTTAATAATTACGTGCGCAGCACAGACTGGCGGCAACTGGACACGCAATCTACGTTTGAGTCGTTTGCGGCGGCGACTGGCGGGCGCGCGTACTTTAACTCCAACGATCTGGTAAAGGGCTTTCGCGATGCGGTTCACGATTCGGAGCAGTACTACATGGTTGGTTATTATCTTGACCGGTCGAACACCAAGCCCGGATGGCGCAAGCTGGCGGTGAAGGTGAAGCGCGAGCATGTGGAAGTGCGCGCGCGCA
Organism: Terriglobales bacterium; assembly: GCA_049589215.1. Taxonomy (GTDB): domain Bacteria; phylum Acidobacteriota; class Terriglobia; order Terriglobales; family Acidobacteriaceae; genus Acidiflorens. The sequence continues at coordinate 8,468 of JBAWAI010000391.1, forward strand.
GCGGTTTTTTCGTGACCAATGCCACGGTGAATCCCGAAATCACCCACGACACCGACCTGGCCGCGGCCTTGAAATCGCCGCTCGACTACACCGGGCTGTCACTCGACGCACGCTGGGACGATGTAGCCCCCGGCAAGGAGCCGGGCAAGAAGAGCATTCGCTTCATCGTCAATGTAGAGCCTGATGCGAATCTGTTCGACACGAACGACAACAACCACATCGCGCTGGAGTTTCTAGCGGTGGCGAGGAGTTCGACCGGCGACCCGGCGAGCCAGCCTTCGGGCAAAAAATACGATCTGCATCCGAAGCCGGATGTGCTGGCCACCATTCAACAGAAGGGCATCAGCTATCGCGGCGCGGTTGAGCTTGCACCCGGGGAATACAACGTGCGCATCGTCGTGCGGGACAGCCTGAGCGGACGCATTGGCTCGGTGGCTGCGCCGCTGAAGGTGGAGTGAGGCGACCGCTGTTTGCATTGACACTCTATCGGCTACTGAATAGACTCAGCCTTCCGCACGCGGAGTGTTCCTATCTTTAATAGTCGTCCCCAACGGTTGTTTTTTATAGCTCAATCTGCGCGTGAATTCGTCAGCGAAGTCTATTGAGAGCAAGCAAACATGCCCAAGCGTCCCCGGATTGCGGTTGTAGGCAGCGCCAACGTCGATCTCACCACCTTTTCTGATCGCTTCCCCAAGCCGGGGGAGACGATTTTCGGCGACAAGTTTGATTTGGGTTTTGGCGGGAAAGGCGCGAACCAGGCGGTGGCGGCGCGGTTGTGCGGGGCGGACGTCTTCATGGTGGCGCGGGTTGGGGACGATCTGTTTGGTCCGGCGACGATCAAGAATTTTGAGAAGCTGGGAATCGACGCTTCGCACGTGCGGATTGTGAACGGAGTGTCGAGCGGTGTGGCGCCGATTTTTGTCGAGTCGTCGGGGCAGAACCGGATCATCGTGGTGAAGGGCGCGAATGACCGGCTGCGGCCGGCGGACGTTGATGCGGCGGCGGATGTGCTGAGGAGCGCCGATTGTATCGTGCTGCAATTCGAGATTCCGCTGGAGACAGTGTATTACACGATTCGCTTTGCGCACGAGAACGGGATTCGCTGCATTCTGAATCCGGCGCCGGCGCAGCCCATCGATTTGAAGTCGGTCGCGGATCTGGATTATTTTGTGCCCAACGAAAGTGAGGCAGAGGCGATCTCCGGCCTGCCGGTGCGCAACGTGGAGGACGCAAAGCTATGCGCAGAGAAGTTGCTGAGCAGCGGCATACGCCGCGTGCTGATTACGCTGGGCGCGAACGGCTCGCTGCTGGCGGGAAGTGAAGGCATGGAGCATATGCCGGCGTATTTCATGAAGAGCGTGGACAGCACGGGCGCGGGCGACGCCTTCATTGGAAGCTTCGCCACGTTTCTGGGCGAGGGCCTCGCGGAGCGCGACGCGGTGATGCGCGCGAATCTTTATGCCGGGCTCTCAACCATGCGAGTCGGCACGCAGAAGTCGTTCTACGACCGCGCGCGCTTTGAAGGGGAGTGGGCTTCGATCACCAAGGCTTAGGGTGGCGCGGCAAATGCGGATCCCTCGCCTACTCACTTCCTTCGGGCTGGGGATGACAACTCCTAAAAATCAATCAATACGGCCGGCGGTGGTATGGCGCTACGCTCTTTCCATGAGCAGAACTTTTTCGGCGTCGTCGATTTCGGTCAGCTTTACTTCGATTACTTCGTTGTCGGTGGTTTGAACGTTACGGCCTACGAAGGTCGCTTCGACTGGGATCTCGCGGTGGCCGCGGTCGATGAGCACTAACAACTGCACATGGCTGGGACGACCGTGGGAAAAGAGCGCGTCGAGCGCGGCGCGCGTAGTGCGGCCGGTGTAGAGGACGTCATCGACGAGCACGATTTTCTTGCCCTCGATGGGGAAGCCGATGGAATGTTGCTGCACGACGGGCTTAGGGCCCACGGTCGAGAGGTCATCGCGATAGAAGGTGATGTCGAGGGTGCCGACGGGGACAGCCTTTTTTTCGACCTTCTGGATCATTTTGCCGAGGCGCTCGGCGATGGGCACTCCGCGGCGGCGGATGCCGACGAGGCCCAGGCCATCGACGCCCCCGTTTTTTTCGAGGATTTCATGGGCGAGGCGGACCAGCGTGCGCTCGATCTCGGAGGCGGACATGAGCTGCGCTTTCTGCTGCAGGGCGGCGGTTTTGCGGAGCGCGTGTTTTTTCAGGGTCATTGGATTGAGCTG
>JBAWAI010000392.1:0-1814 GCA_049589215.1 Terriglobales bacterium
GTTCTCGACAATAAAAGCGACGGTCACGCCCGGAGAGGGCAAGTTTGGCGCAATCAATATCTCTTTCCCAGCAATTTCAGCAGAGAGATCGTCCACTTCAAACGCGACATGCGGAACCGTGCGCACAAGCTCAGGCACCCGCGCTTCAGCTTCGAACCGCATCCACTCGATTCCATACGCGCTCGTCTCATATCCCGACACGAACGTCGCACAGTTCTTGATCAGCCGTTCACCTTCTCGGCGCTCGTTGGTAGGAATTCCGACGTGGTGGTACCGCCTCGTAGAACTGACCGGTGAGTTTTTCACGTGAATAAGCTTACCCCATGACTGCGCGTGTACCGTCGGCTGTCCAAACCGTTGATCGCAATGATTGATCAATCGCTGGGTGTTGGCGAAATCGCGATGTTCACCAGCCATCCGTCCGAGATTATCGTCAACTCCAGGACTCCGCCTCCGATTGACGACTTGCGAGGAAGCGCATTGACAGGGCAACAGAAACCGAACATAATCCCGTGCACGCTTTGGGCGTCGAGATTGCCCGCAATCCCATTTCCGTATCGGCTTTTTGTCGGCAGCATTCTGATGGGAAATCAGTTCTCGTGCAACCTCAATGACAGGAGACTACCATGACATCTTTACAGGCTAGTTCGCGGATTCGCAATCGGCTGATGATTTGTCTAATGGCCATCGCTTGTGCCGCATCGTCGGCATCCGCCCAACAGGCATCGCCGAGATTGTCGCGCCTGGGAATGCAGTCGCGCACGACCCAACCTGCCATTCGGAAACCGGGATCGGCCTCTGCCGGCAAGAATTCGACCCAGTACACCTTCACCTTCGGAGTGATTGACTACCCGCGCTCGCAGATCGGCGCAGCCTATGCCATCAATGATTCCGGCAAAATCGTGGGCGCTTATAACAACACCAATATCATGGAGTTGCTGGCCGATTACGGCTTCGAATTAAAAGATGAAAAGTATTCAACGATCAGCTTCCCCGGCGCTCTGCAGACGGATGTGTTCGGCATCAATAAGAGCGGCGAGATTGTCGGCACCTTCGAGGATTCCAGCGACAATGTTCACGGATTCAAGCTCATGGGTAGCACATACACGCAGTTGGACTACCCGGGTGCGTCTTCCACCATCGCCGTCGGCATTAATGCCTCGGGAGAAATCGCGGGAATTTATGTGGTTAGCCCGACTCAGGAAAATGGCTTCCTGCTGAGCGGCGGCACGTACACATCGATCAGCGTGCCAGGGTCAAATAACACGCAGCCCGTGGGCATAAACAAATCTGGAGTCGTTGCTGGTTACTACTACGATAGCAGCTCCAATTCCCATGGTTTCACCTACGACAGCGGCACATTTACCACGATCGACTACGGCAATGGTTATCCAATGACCTATCTCTCCGGGATCGACGACGCCGGCGATGTCGTGGGAGGTTACGGTGCGGTCGAAACCATCAACTCCGTGGACTATTACTGGCAGCACGGCTTCCTCTACTCCAGTGGCACTTTCAATACCTTCGATGCGCCGTTCGGCGACGTTCAGGTCACCACGCCGTGGGGTATGAACAACAAGGGCGAGATTGTCGGTGGCTACGTTGATAGTCAGGGCATGAACTACGGCTTTTACCTCAAGGCGCAGTAGATGTTATGAAAGCCCAATATAGACGATTGAACTGTCCTATCCACCTTGGTCGTACCTGGCGTTGAATAGTCGTCGATAGTCGTCGAGATACCAATGAAAAAGGCATCTCGAAAGATGCCCTCATGTTCCGCTGCTCGCTATCTGAAACGCAACAATAATCCCAAC
>JBAWAI010000393.1:0-5065 GCA_049589215.1 Terriglobales bacterium
CTTTATTTTCGTCCTCAGCACGGTCTGGAGGGTTTGTTTCTGTAGAAGCGCTTTCTCTTAGTGGACGGCAATTTGCTGGTGCGGAAATTATCGTCGGCGATATTTTTGCGCATACGGAGTTGATGGCGGCGCCTGTGTTTGAAGCTGCCAATGAGCGGACCCGGCCGAATCTGAAGATTCAGGATGGATGCGATAACCGCTGCTCGTTCTGCGTGATTCCTTCTGTGCGCGGGCAGAGCCGGTCGCTTGCTCCCGAGCGGGTGCTTACCGAAGTTAGAACGCTGGTGGACGCGGGTTATCGCGAGGTTGTGATTTCGGGGATTAATCTGGCGCGGTGGGGAAGGGACTTGGAGAGCAGGTCTCAGGTCTCAGGCCTCAGGTCTCAGTTTCCAGTTCTCAATTCTCAGTCACGGCACAGCCACCGGTTCGAGGATCTTATTCGATCAATTCTTTCTCACACTTCGCTGGAGAAATTGCGCATCAGTTCGGTTGAGCCGATGGACTGGAGCGATGAACTGATTGAACTGGTGGCGTCGTCGCCGCGGATTGCCAAACACGCTCATGTGCCGATGCAGTCGGGGAGTGACGCGGTGTTGCGGCGAATGCATCGCAAATATCGGCCTTGGCATTATCGCGAAAAGATTTTGAAGATTCGGCAGGCGATGCCGGAGGCGGCGATCGGGGCCGATGTGATGGTGGGATTTCCGGGCGAGAGCGAAGCGGAATTTGGGGAGACGCGGCGGATGGTGGAAGAGTTGCCGTTTACCTACTTGCATGTCTTTACTTATTCAGCGCGGCCGGGGACCCCGGCGGCCGAGCATGAACAGCAAGTTCCAGTGGCGCTGGCGCGAGAGCGGAACTGCGTGCTTCGCGAGATTGCAACGCGGAAGAAGGCGGCGTTTTTGCGATCGCTGGTGGGCAGGGAAGTGGCGGCGATCACGTTGCAGTCGGGCGGTTCAGGCTTCACGGAGGCGCTGACCGATAACTATTTGAAGGCCAGGGTTGCGGGAAGTGTCGCGGCGAATCGATGGATTCCGGTGCGCGTTGGCGCGGTTGAGGGCGAGGCGCTGGTTGGGGAGATGGCGGCTTAGGTTTGTCTGTGGGGTCGCGAGTGATTTTTAAACTGCGACGTTCGTGCTCGAACGGGCGAGGCACCCGTTCCCCCAATTGCGCGGGCGACCGTTCTTCTAGTCCGTCCGGTGGTCCCTTCGACGGATGTTTCTGGGGTTTATCCCTAGTAACTCGGAAGTTCCCTGAATCCAACAAACACATTGACCTGCAACCCTTTGCGACCTTACGATGGGCTCAACTCAACATGCAGGAGCATTTCTCAATCATGTCATCGTCAGCATTTCGATCGGCTGTGTGTTGTCTGCTGGCGTTTGTTTTTCCGGCGTCTATGATGGCGGAGGATTCGGCGTCGGCGATGCTGTATACGGCTGGCTCGGCGTGGGTGAACGGAAGCGCGGTGCCGAAATCGGCGGCCGTGTTCTCGGGCGACCTGTTGCAGACGCGCGGCGATTCGACGGCCAGCATTCAGGCAAATGGATCGAGCGTGATGGTGATGGCCGATTCGCTGGTCAAGTTTGAAGGACCGGCGGTTGAGATCGAACACGGTGGAGTTCGCGTGACGACGTCGAAAGCACTGGCGGCGCACGCGGGCGATGTGGTCATCCGGCCGGCTGGAAATGCGTGGACCGAGTTTCAGGTGGTGGACGTGGATGGGCGCGTGCAGATTGCGGCCAACAAGGGCGATGTGACGGTGCAGGATGATCAGGGAACAACGACCGTAGCCCAGGGTCAGCAGACGACGCGCGATGACCAGAGCACTCCGGAGAAAAAGAAGAAAAAGAAACGGAACGGTCCGGCCGCGGCAGGGCAAGGCGGGATTATGAGTTCACCGTGGGCGGTGTATGGTGGAATGGCAGTGCTCGGCGGCGGGGCAGCGTGGATATTCTTGCAGAACAGCCCGCCGGCAAGTCCATCGTGCCCGACGAATCCCTGTCAGTGAGTACTTCTTGAAGTTCTTCCCAGAGTTGTTGCCTGAGTTCTTGTTAGTCAGTGCCGTGGTGGGCGACTGATTTTATGTCGCGCTACGTTTCTTTCCGAGATTTCGACTGGGTTCTGCTCGGCTTTGTGCTGGCCATCTGCACGCTTGGCGTATTCCAGATTCACAGCGCGACCGAGCACACCAAGTTCGCCGGGTCGCATATCAGACAAATCTATTGGATATTGGGCGGACTGGGAGCGATGTTCCTGGTCAGCGCAGTGAATTACCAGATGCTGCTTGAGCAGGTGCACTGGATGTATGTGGTGTCGCTCGTGTCGCTTATTTCAGTGCTGTTGTTTGGACAGAAATATCTGGGTGCGCGGCGCTGGATCAAGATGCCGGGAAATGGGCATTTTCAGCCCTCGGAATGGGTGAAGCTGATCCTGATCCTGGCAGTATCGAAATATTTCGCCGACCTACAACAGCGGGATTTGTCCTGGCCGGATTTTATGAAGGCAGGGGCGATTGTGGGTTTCCCGATGCTGCTGGTGCTGGCGCAGCCGGACCTGGGTACGGCGTTGACCTACCTGCCGGTGGCGCTCATGGGGTTGTTTTTGGGCGGCCTTAGCTGGAAGCAGGCGCTAATTGTGGTGATGATCCTTGCGTTACTGCTGCCGGTGGCGTGGATCAAGGTGTTGAAGCCGTATCAGAAAGAGCGGTTGACGAGTTTTCGAGATCCGGATGCGGACCGTCAGGGATCCGGGTATCAGGTAAATCAGTCTTTAATCGCGGTGGGTTCGGGAGGCATTTGGGGAAGCAGCCAGGGATCGCAGACGCACCTGGCGTTTCTGCCGGTTCCGCAAACGGACTTTATTTTTGCCGCGTTCGCCGAAGAGCACGGGTTTGTGGGGGCTCTGGGAGTTTTGCTGTTATACTTTATAGTGCTGATGCGGTTGACGCAGAACGCGCAAACGGCGCCCGACCGCGCCGGGGCATTTCTGGTCATGGGTGTGGTGGCTGTGCTTAGCTTTCATATCCTGGTCAACGTCGGCATGGTGGTCGGCTTTATGCCTGTCACCGGAATACCTCTGCCGCTCATGAGTTACGGTGGGTCTTCCGTTCTTTTCATGTTTTTGGCGCTGGGGATAGTGATGAACGTCAGGATGCGCCGGTTTGTGAATTGAGCCGAGGAAGGCAGAGAGCAAAGCGGTGGTTCTTAGAAGAACGCCGCGAAACAGCTTAGCAACACAACAAGCTTAAGAAGCAAGATAACGAGCCGCCCTCGCGAAAAGTAGGGCAGATTACCGGCGAAGTAGCAGCCGGACAGGATTGAAGCCGGTCCAGCGGGAAACGGCCCCCTCGAGGCGAGTGAGTGGCCACAAGCGTGACGACGGCTTAACGCGATCAGTGCAGATACGCAAACAGGATTCACTGCAACGCAGTTCCCGGGAAATGTTTCGGGACCTCGCCCGCTTGTACTTTTCGTACAAAGAGCGGCGCTGAACGCCACCAATCTATAGGTCCGCCTTGCGCTTCCGGTCCGGTAAGCAAGAACCGGAGTAACGATGAACAAGGAATTGTTTGTATCAACCACCCCCCACGAAACCAAAGTTGGGATCACAGAAGACGATCAGTTAGCAGAAATTTACCTCGAACGAGAAAACGAATACACCTTAGCGGGATCGATTTACAAAGGGCGTGTGACGCGCGTGCTGCCAGGCATGCAATCGGCCTTTGTGGATATCGGACTTGAACGCGACGCCTTCCTGTACGTTTCCGATTTCATGGACCTCGAACAACAGGATGAAGATCTGGATGAAGCGATTCCGGCGAACCGGCCGGCGCAGGGTGGACGTGGTGAGGGGCGCGGAAGTGAAGGACAGCCTCGGCGCAACGGCGGTGACGAGGCGAGCGCTGGCGGTGATGGCGAATTTGCAGAGTCAGGAAGCGAACAGAGCGGCGGAATCGAGGCGGCCGGTACTTCGTCCGAGCCAGCTCGCGACAGCCGTGATTTTCGCGGACGCCGGCGACGTCGCGGGCGTCGTCCCGAAGGTGGAGACCGCGAGCGCGGGGCGAGCGGAGATCGGGGCGCGGACCGCAGTGGAGAGCGGAGCGACAGCCGTCTGGAGACGCGAGGTGTTGATGCCCATAGCGCTGAGTCGAGGGGCGTTGAGACGCGAAGCAGTGAATCTCGAACCAGTGACTCGCGCGGCGATTCGCGTGGCCGTGACTCTCGAAGTGGTGACTCGCGCAGTCGTGAAGGGCGCAGCGAGGGCGGCAGCGAGCGGGGCGAGCGGCAGGGTCGTTACGAATCGCGCAGCGGATCGCGCTTTCAGCGGACGTCGTCTTCTTCTTCAGCGTCGCCGGGCCGAACCGCCCGCGACTATGATTACGGGCCGCCTCCGGGCTACCAGCCGATAATTTTGCCGGGCGAGTCGATTTCGAAATATCAGCGACAGGCGCAGAATGCGACGCCGGTATCGGCTGCAGCCGAGGCGCCGACGGAAAACTTGATCGAATCGCGCTTTCCGGACGACGAACCTATTTTCGCAAGCGCGGTGACCGAGCCACTTCACGAGGAACACGACTCGGCTCCTCATCACCAGATTTATGAAGAGACGCAATCAGTTGAAGTAGTTGAGTCAGCGTCGGTGAGCAGCGCGCCGGAAGTTGCGTCGCTGCGGAGTTCATTTGCTGCGGAGACTGAGAGTGCGAGTGCTGCACAGGCCGATGTCGATGTGGTGGTGGAAATTCGCGAGACGGAAACGGACGCCGACTTCGCGACAGATTCGGCTCCTGACGGCGTAGTGCAACCGGCTGCCACAGCGGAAATCGCTGAAGATGTCGGCTACGAGGCGGCGCAGGGTCGGGTTGAAGAGCAGGAGATCGAAGAAGAAGAAGCTGAGCTATCGGCCTACGGTGAAGAGCAGGGCGACGACTACAGCTTCGAAGAAGTGGAAGAAGAGACTCGCGGCGCCGGAGGCGAGTTGTTGCCGGCCGCCGCTGGAGAGGCTGGCGCTGCGGCGAACGGAACGGCTGAGGTGGGCGAGAACGGCGAAGTGCCCGAAGCAGTTC
>JBAWAI010000394.1:0-13107 GCA_049589215.1 Terriglobales bacterium
CAATAAGCTTGCGGGCCGTTCTCTTTTTGGGTGTTAGAAAATTCAAGTGTCAGGTCTCAGAAAGTTCAGGCGTCGGTCCCTCAACGTGAACCTGACACCTCAGACCTGACACCTAATACCTGACCTACTTCGCCGTCCCAATCGCGTCCAGCACTGCGTCATTAATCGCGTACGCCGTCCCATCCGCTCCAATCAACGTCGGTGTATACGCCTCTCCGATGCCGCTCGAAAGTGTGATCACCTGCGTGAACGAATTCGTCGTCATATCCCAGCGATAAAGGTTTCCGTCCTCACTGTTCACCAGTACCGATTTCGAGAGCGGATCAACCGCCGCGGTATTAATGCACCACTCCTTAAATCCACCCGGACAATCCGGATCAGCCGTCACGCCAAGGTGCACCAGCACTTCCTTCATCACCAGCGTGCTCGGAATAATCGGATCGTGCTCGGTTGCATTCGGATCGAGAATCGCAACTTCGTTCTTTCCAGTGCCGCTGCCCACGCCACAATAGTTGTTGTACTTCGTCATCACCAGGTACGACGACGTTCCCGTATAGCTCGGTACCATCGACGCCGGCACCACCGACGCCGTGTCATCCCAGCCAAAGCTGCCCGGAATTTTCGTCTGCGTCAGGTCGCCGTTGTAGTGCAGCAGCCATCCCCGGTCATTGTGATTCGGAAAAGGATTTTCCAGCACTCCAAAATACACATCGCCATCCGGACCAACCGTGGGAGTCGCCGAGCTTCCGCTGTAGATATACGCATCCAGTCCCGACGACGGATCAACCAGCAGCATCCTGCTGATCGGCGCCAGCGTCACGCTGTTCACCGCCAGCAGATAACCGTAACTGCCGTTGTCCACCACCACATAAACCATGCTGTTATCGAGCGACAGCGCCGGCGCGACGCTGATCGAGACCTCCGTCATCGAAGCGTCGCCGCTCATCGTCGCGGCCGACGACCACGTACCCGTGCCATCCGTTCCAATCCGCGCCAGCCCGCTTTGCAGATTCAGAGGAGTCGATCCCAGCGCGAGAAATCCAAAGAAGAGGTTTCCGCTCGCGTCGGTCGTGAGCGGCGTGTCGATCTGTATGTTTTCTTTGTACGCCGCCTGATCTTTATGAAAATTCTTCACGCCGTAAAAATACAGCCGGCTGATCGTCTGTTTCGTCTCGTCGGGATTCGGCCGCGCAATCACGCGCCCCGCGATATCCGGAATATAAAGAGTGCTGCCCGAAATCGTCGGCCCCATGCCGGGAATAAAGTCAGCCTCCGGCGCCAGCCAGCCCGTATTGAGCTGCCAGACTTTTGTCCCGGTCGCACCATTGATCGCCTCCACGCGAAAACTGTCGTTGCCGGTCTTAACCGGAACAATCACGGTATTCGCGGCCGTCACCAGCGGCGACCCGTAGTGGATGTAAATCTCGCCCTGCGGCGGAAACAGATCCACCTTCGTTTTCCAATGAATGGAACTGAGCGGCTGCGCCTCCACCGTCGACAGCGCCGTGTGCTGGTCATCGTGCGAATGCGTCAGCCAGGCTCCAGTCTGTGCGAACGCGCTCGTGGCGCAGATAAGTGCGCATGCGCCGATTACAAACATGACAAAAACTCTCTGCGACTGTGATGTTCCCGCCTCTACTCTCATTTCCCAATCCCCCGTGTGGCCGCCTTGGACGCAGGAATTCACCCGCGCGGCCGACCGCCAGCGTAGCAGTGTATCCCCACACAGTTGTCAACGGAAGGTAAAAAGCGCAGATCAAAAAATGAGCAAGAAAAACTTTGCACAATCAAAGTGAACACACAACAAACGGCAAAATCGCGTGGAGCCGAGAGCTTGGAACTGAGACTTAAGACCTGAGACCTTATTCGCATTCCGCAGGCGCAAAAAAAACCAGCACTTCCAGATCCTCTCCAACGTCATAGAACCTATGCTCGCGTTCGGCCTCAACGAAAATCACCGAGCCCGCCCTCACCTCAGCGTGCTCAGCGCCATCGCCCGAGCCGATCTGCATCCGCGCACGACCGCGCACAACGTAATACATCTCATCTTCATGATGGGGCTTCTGCGAATCGCGAGCCCCCGCACCGAGAACATACACGCCCGCGCTCATCGCCGGCACCCGCAGAAACTCAAAGTAAGACTTCCCGCGCACAGCTCGCGCGCGAGCCAGTTCATCAATGTGAAAAAAGTGATCCATGGAAAGAGAAGCGAAAAACTCCAGCCTCAAACCAATCCGACATTACTGACACCTGAGAGCTAAGACCTGAGACCTGACACCTGAGACCTAAGACCTGACACCTGGGTTTCTACACCGCTCCCCGCACAAATATCTCAGTAAATTGCCGCACCAATGCATCACCGGTAAGTTCGCCACCCGGCTTGTACCACTGGTAAATCCAGTTAATCATTCCCAGCAGCGCAAAGGCCGAGGCCTTGGGCGTCGCCCCGCTCGAGCCCTTCTTGCGTTGCACGTCGGCAATCGTCTTCTCGACAAAATGCACGTAGTCTTTCTTCCGTGCGTTGATCTTCCGCCGCAGCGCTGGAGGCAGCGGATGATTCTCATGCAACATCACGGTAATCTCGCGATCTTCCTCGCTCAGCACCGTTCCAATATGCAACCGGATCAACGTGCGCAGCCGCTCCTCAGGATCCTCGATGCGCTGCACCACCTTGGTCACACGCTCTTCGGTGATATCCATGGCGTGCGACATGATGTGAAACAGGATTTCGTCCTTCGACTGGAAGTGATGGTAAAGGCCGCCCTTGGAAAGCTTGAGCGCGGCCGCCACATCGTTCATCGAAGTCGCGTCATAGCCCTGCTGCTGAAAAAGGCGCGCAGCTGCGCGCAGGATCTCTTGCCTCGGTTCCTGCCGCAGTTCCTGCCGGCCTCCAATGGTAGCGTCGCGGAGCATCACCCAAGATGGTATCGCGGAATCGCGCCTGTCTGCACTCGCGATTTACTGCACATAATTCTTACGTCGCCGCGGAGGGTTGTCATCCCGGCTCATCGGCTTTCCCCCAGTGATCGATATCACCGAGCCGCGCGATTCGATCAGGATCGGCCGCGCCCGCGCAGCCACGTCGCGCGCTTGCTGCGACCGCGTGTCCTCGACGCCCTCAAAGCGCACTCTGCGTAACCCGTCGTTTTGGAATTCCTTGCCCGCGCTCGCCGCCAGCCGCCGGATTCGCGACACCGCGCGGTCCACCACGTTCGCCAGCTCCACGCCCAATACCTCGTCACGGTTTGCCATCAGCCGCCGCTTCGCCTTGTCCGCCGAAAACCACGTCGGAGTGCGATATACCTCCTGCGGCGTCTCCAGATGCGAAACCTCGCACAGATGTGCGGTTACAGTCTCAACTTTCTCTGCCCCGGATTTCTTGCCGCCCGAAGCCTTCTCGATCCGATAACGCGCAAACGCCATCTCTTCGATCCGGCCGTGAACTCCGGCCTCTTCAAACGCCTCCAGCGCCGCCGACTGCGCCTGCGTCAGTCCCGGCTCCACTCCGCCCTTCGGAAAAATCCAGCGCCCGCCCCGCGTCCGCACCAGCAGAAACTCAACCCCATGCGCGCTCGCGCGATAACAAACCGCAGCCACCTGCTGGCGCGCAAATGGAGCCGTCCGCACAGGCTCCGCCGCCCGCCGCCCAACTTTCGCCGTCTTCCCCATATGCGATCGCCCAACCATCTCCCGCCAAGTAGAGTGCGCGTTCGCCGCCAACTTTGACTAGATCACAACTTGATTCCCGCCATGAGGACTTTAATCATGGCATTGTCGAAGCGACGCCACGCGCGCAGGAATCTCCCTGCATACTTGTTCGCCGCCGCTCGCATTGGAGAAAGTACCAATGACGGGAGAACCTTGGAACACTCCTACTGCCTGCGCTGCAATCGCGAAATCGAACCTGGCGACAAGTCCGTCGCCGTCTATCTGTTCGCCCAGACCGTCGGAGTCCGCCCGCGCCAGAAATCCTCCGCCCACCGCATCGCCTTCTGTCCGCCCTGCTCCGTCTCGCTGGCCATGGGCCCCGCACCCGAGGGCGCGCTCAACCTCGCCGCCTGGCAGATGATCCGCGACATCGTCGGCGCTCACCCAGCCTTAACCGAAGCCGCATGGCAAGGCCTCCACGGAGGCGCGGAAAGTCTGCTCCCCACCGGCACCGAAGGCGCACCGCCTCCCCGCCCCGGCTCGTATCTGGAATTTTAAGGTGTGAATTCTACTCTGGAAACTTAAGCGCTACGGTCGATCACAATCGACTCTGGCACTTGTCATCCCGAACCAAGTGAGGGATCCGCAGTCCTGCCGATATCGAAACAAATTCCGCGCCTCTACCGCTTCTCCGGAGCCGCGAACTGGTCCGCGACCTCCGGTGGCGAGATCCATAAAGTGACTTGCATACTCTTCGGAGCCGCAACCCCTCCCATCGGATAGAGCCGCCGCACCAGGCTCGCCAGCACAATCAGTCCCCCGCCCAGCAAAAGCAGCATCCTCGACTCGGGCAAGGTTGAGGAGCGCAGGATTTCAACCCTCGCGCCATTGGTGTGCGCGAGAAAACATGCAAGGCCGGTACCAAACGTCATGGGCATGGTCTAAGTGATTACTGGAAAATCCCATTCTGACCCGCCGTGCCAAAGAGGAACAGGTTTCCAAAGGTCTTGTTCCCATCACCTAAGTTCCATTACGCTCTCTTGACTTAGTCCCTCCTCCCATACTCCCTTTCGTTTATCCACCCTTCCACAGTCGGCCATCAGCCTGCCTGAAATCAGCGGTTTGCGCCTCCCCTGCCGTCCATTACCGCTTTCGCCTCATTCCTAATCCATAAAATCGGACAATCCCCGCAGCTGAACCGCCGCATCATTAACTACGTCCTCCCGTAACCAGTCCCCGGTGACCCGCTCAGTAGAGCACCAGAAATGCTCTCGTTCCAGGAGTCAACCACCGCATCGAGACCTTCGCCTTTCAAAGCTCCCGGAAAGTTCTTGCCAAAATTCCAGCACCTGCGACCGCGCCCCGCAATTTCGCGCTTCAAATCGCACGCCGGCAATTCAGCCCTCACCAAATACTCAGTGCATTCTGTGTTGAAGATTTTGCTTCGATGGCACTCGCCATGCTATAAGAGCAATGGTCCTCACTTCCCTCGTCGTGGATCGCATTGATTTACGCTGGGAAACCCTCTCCCATAAGCATGTTTGGCGGCTCGCGCGGGTACTACGCGCCCTAGTCGCTGCGCTTTAGATGACAATCTTTTCACTCTATCCAACGAAGTGAAAGCCATATAAAGTTGTGGTCGTTTTGTACAAATTTCAGATAACCAAAAAAGGGGATTCAGCCTTGAAAGTCTTCCAAAAGCTTGCTATCACGTCCGCCCTCATTTTCGCGTGGGTCGGCGCCGCCGGTGCCCAAACATGGACGCCGCTCAACAATCAACCCGGGGCCGACGTCGGCGTCATGCTGCAACTCAGGGACGGCAGAATCCTGGTCCACGAAGAACAAGGCGGCAACTCCGCCAACTGGCACATCCTCACTCCGGATGCGACCGGCAGCTATATCAACGGTACCTGGAGCTCCGGCGGCAAGTTGCCTTCCGGCTATGCCCCCTGGTTCTTCGGTTCGCAAGTGCTGCTCGATGGAAAAACCATCGCCATCGAAGGCGGCGAGTACAACGGCGGCGCCTCCGAGTGGACGAACCTCGGCGCGATTGGAACCATCTCCGGAAACACCATCAACTGGGCGAAGAATAACCCTCCCAGCGGCTGGTCCAGCATCGGCGACGCAGAAAGCGTCATTCTCCCCGACGGAACCTACATGCAGTCGAACTGCTGCACGGCCCAGAACGCTCTCTACGGCGGCCCGAATACCTGGACAGCAACCGGCAGCGTAAAGCAATCCAGCAATGACGAATCCGGCTTCACCCTGCTGAGCAACGATATGGTGCTCACCGTCGACACCAAATCCTCCACCTGCGGATCCAGCCAGGGTTCCGAGCTCTACAGTCAGAGCGCCGGCACATGGGCGTGCGGTCCGAACACTCCGTTAAAACTCTATAACCCCAATGACGAAGAGCTCGGCGCTGCCGTCCTCATGTACAACAATCAGGTCATCCAATTTGGCGGCAACGTCAATGCCACCGCCATCTACGATGTCGCCAGCAACACCTGGGCTGCCGGTCCAACTCCCGCGGGCGGTCTCGATCAGGCTGATGGTCCCGCTGCTCTCGAGCCCAATGGCAAAGTCCTCGCCATGCTGAGCCCCGGCCTCTTCAATGGTGGTTGCCAGTTTGTCGAGTTCGATCCCTCGGCTAACACCTTAACCAATACCGCGAATCCGACCAACTGCCCATCCGATTCGTCCTACGTCGGTCACCTCATGATGCTGCCCACTGGTCAGATCATGTTCACCGACTTCAGCGGGCTGGTCGAAATCTACACCCCGGCTGCCGGCACCGCCTCGGGTGTCGCACCCACCATCGCCTCCGCTCCCACAGAGGTCAACAGTCCTTCGAGCGGCAACCCGCTGTCGGGCGTTCAACTCAACGGTCTTTCCGAGAACAACGCCTACGGCGACGACTATCAGGGTGCCACCAACTATCCTCTGATTCGTCTCGTGCAGGTGGGTTCTCCTAACAATGTCTACTACGCCACCACGCACGACGAGACCACTCACTCGATCGCTCCCTTGACCGCCAACACCACGCAGTTCGACCTGCCCGCCGGCCTTGCCTCTGGAAACTACAGCCTCTACGTAGTTGCCAACGGCATCGAGTCGAGCCCGGTCACGGTGTCGGTGACGGCCACCGCTGACTACAGCCTGACCGCCAGCCCGACTTCCCTGAGCTTCGCGCAGGGCGGCAGCGGCAATAGCACCATCACGATCGTTCCCGTGAACGGCTTCAACAGCAGCGTCAACTTCACCGCCTCGGGTCTTCCGAGCGGCGTGTCGGCGCAGTTCTCGCCGAATCCGGCCACCACCACCTCCACTCTCACCCTCTCCGCTACCGCTTCTGCCGCCAAGGGAACCTCGACCGTGACCATCACCGGCACGTCGGGCTCGCTCACGCAGTCGACCACCATCCAGCTCACGATCACCGCCGGAAGCGCCCCGATCGTGACCCTCAACCCCACCTCGCTGATCTTCGCCAGTGTCGTGGTTGACGCAACCAGCGCCGGCAAAAACCTCACCGTCACCAATTCCGGCAACGCGACGCTGGATATCAGCGGCATCTCCACCACCGGTGATTTCGCTGTGGTCACCAGCACCAAGCCCTGCGGCGCCACTCTGGCCGCCGGAGCCAATTGCAAGATCGAGGTCACCTTCACTCCGACCCAGGTTGGAGCTCGTACCGGAACCTTGACCATCACTGACAACGCATCCGGCAGCCCGCAGTCTGTGTCGCTCTCCGGCACCGGCGCGGTGCAGGCAACGTTGACGCCCGCCAGCAAGACGTTCCCTGCCACCAAGGTAGGAACGTCGAGCGCCGCGAAGGTCTTCACGCTCTCCAATAAACAGAGCGTGGCCCTGACCGGAATCACCCCTTCAACCACGGGAGCTTTCAGCGTCTCCGCCACCACCTGCGGAGCCAGCCTGAACGCCAAGTCAACCTGCACGATCAGCGTGGTCTTCACCCCAACCCAAACCGGCTTCACATCCGGCTCGTTGGAAGTGAACGACAGCGCAGTCGGCAGCCCGCAGACCTCAAGTCTGTCGGGAACCGGCAAGTAGGTGATCAACCGCATAAGTAAAGCAGTAAGTTAGGTAAAGCAGTAAGTAAGGAAGTAGGAAGTATTCTGACCGCGCGGGTACCTGCGTCTCGTGAGTTCGAGACGTGGGTACCCGACAGTCAGCACCCTCGCCTGCCGCAATCTCGTTGGCAAGCAATGCGATGGCGACATTCCCGCAAACGAAACGAATTTTTCAGGAGGATGTTGTTGTGTCATAGGACAACGTGCCCCAGGGGTCAATCAGTGTAATTGAGATATTGCGCCGATTGACAGGAAGAGGCTTGACCCTGGAACCGATTCAAGGGTTGATAATACTGGTGTGAGTAACGATCCCCTGCGCTCGGGAGAACTAGCCCGTCTGACGGGTGTCAGCGCCGATACGCTTCGCCACTATGAGAAGCTCGGGATTCTGGCTGTGCCGCAGCGGACGGCGGGCGGTTATCGGATGTTCCCTCGAACGGCTGTTGAGCGTGTTCAGCTTGCGCAGCGCGCCCTCCAATTAGGCTTCTCGCTGCATGAACTGTCCGAGATTCTTCGCGTCCGCGACGACGGCGGCGCTCCCTGTCATCGCGTACTCAATCTGACAGAAGAGAAACTGCGCTCGCTGGATCAGCAGATAGAGCAACTCCAACAAACCCAAGCGTACATGCGCGAACTGGTTCGGGAATGGAAGAAGAAACTCAAACACACTCCGCCCGGTAGCAAGGCGATGCTGCTTCATTCACTCGTGGATACACCAACGAAGAAACCAAACAATCTGAAAAGGAGATCGCGGCCATGACTCGTCTCGTATTTTCTGTGTTGCTGCTCGCACTGCCTGTTTTCGGACAGGATACAAAGCAAGATGACATGAAGGACTGCCCCATGCACGCGCAACACGCTGCTCAATCGCATCAAGCAGTCGTGGAGAGCCACGGCGATCATGCGATGGGCTTTCCGCATGACAAGACGGCGCATCATTTTCGAATGGCGCCTGACGGCGGCGCGATTGAGGTGACGGCGAATGATTCCGGCGACAAGGCGGACACGACGGCGATTCGTTCGCACCTTTCGCATATCGCGATGATGTTCGGCGACGGCGATTTCTCAACGCCGATGTTCGTCCATGACGGCGTTCCTCCCGGTGTGACGACGATGAAATTGGTAAAGTCTGACATCCGCTACGCGTATGAGGAGATGCCGATGGGCGGCCGGGTTCGGATCAAATCGGATAATCCGATTGCGGTGGCTGCCATTCACGATTTCCTGCGATTCCAGATCAGCGAACACCAGACCGGCGACAGCCTTGAGGTGGTTACGCCGTGAGGGCCGCATAGAGCATTCTCGCAGCTAACGCCAGCACTGCCGCCAGGAAGATGCGTTGCAGCCAGGTCGCGTTCATCCTGAGAGCAAGAGTTCCGCCTAAGAGTCCACCGAGGAACATCGCAACACCGAGGATCAGACCGAGCCGCCAATCGACGATTCCGCGCCAGGCGAAAATCGAGACGGCCACGATCGAGGAGAACAGGTTCATCAGCTTGGTGGCAGCTATGGACTCCACGAATGTCATGTGAAAGAACATGGCAAAGACCGCGGTCAGCATCGTGACGTATCCGCCGCTGAAGAATCCACCGTAAACAGCCAGTGCGAGGGTGAGTAGGTATCCGAGAATTGCTTGCGCCGGCCAGACGGGAGAATTGTCCGCCGACGTACCCATGTCCCGCTTGACGAGAGAGAACACCGCGACGGCGATCATTGCGACGGCGATTGCCAATTGGAGCCCGCGCATCGGCGCATTCAGAAGGAGCAATGCGCCTACAACCGAGCCTGCAATCGTCAGGATCGTCATCAGCGGCAATTCGCGGCGCAACGATATTCCGCGCTTCCAGAACGGAGTCAATCCGCCGGCGCTGAGGAAGATCAGGGCGAACATGTTGGTTGCCACAGCAATGTGCGGCTCAATGCCAAGCGCGATTATCACCGGGACGGTGATCAGGGAGGTCGCTCCCGTCACCACGCTGACGATGCTGGTGAGAAAGAAAACGCCAACGAGGATCAGGAGTTTAGGAACCGGCATCCCTCAGATAATAGAGGGTAATGCCGTGGCATGAGCCGACCGGCGCGGAACGAGCCATCGAAACAGGAACGTCGCGGCTAACGCTCCCGTCACCTGCGCCCCGACGAATAGAGGAACGTCGGCAGGTTGAATCCCAGCGAAAGTATCCGACAAGCACCGCGCGATCGTCATCGCCGGGTTTGCAAACGAGGTTGACGCGGTGAACCAGTACGCAGCGGTGACGTAGCTGGCAACTGCGAACGGCACGGCTCCTGAGCGCAGACGCGAACATCCCCAGATAACCGACAGCAATCCGAACGTAGCCACGAACTCGCTGAAGACCAACGGCCATCCGTGCCGGGAATGAGTCGAGACGGAATACCAGCGCAGCCCGAACATTAGGTGCGCAATGATCGCTCCAGCCACTCCCCCAGCACATTGCACGGCGATGTAGGCGAGTGCATCCGGCCAGGCGATACCGTGTTCAATGGCGTCGGCGAGCGTAACAGCCGGGTTCAGGTGCGCGCCGGAAATCGGGCCGAACGTCAGAATGAGAGCCACTAATGCAGCGCCCGTCGCAATCGTGTTGGCAAGCAATGCGATGGCGACATTCCCGCCTGCCAGCCGTTCGCCCATGATGCCGGAGCCAACCACGGCAGCAACCAGGAATGCGCTGCCTACAAACTCAGCCGTCAATCGGGCCCTCAACTTGAATTTCATCGCTGCCCGATCTTGTCGATCTCTTTTTTGATTGCCAGCCTGTCAATACTCGCGAGTGGAAGGGAAAGAAAGAGCACGATCCGCCGTTCCAGCATCAGGAAGGCTTCGCGATATGCGCGCTTGATTTCCTCCGTTGTGCCACGAACCGCAGCCGGGTCAGGAACTCCCCAATGAGCCGTCATAGGCTGGCCCGGCCAGATCGGGCAGACTTCCTTCGCAGCGTTATCACAGACTGTGAAGACGAAATCGAGTTGGGGGGCGTCGGGCCTCGCAAATTCATCCCAGCTCTTGCTCCGGAGACCGTCCGTGGGCAAATGAGCATTCTCCAGCTCCGTAATCGCCTCCGGTCGAACCATGCCCGAGGGACAACTCCCCGCGCTAAAGGCTGTGAAGTTCGGCCGCCCTTTGTAATTCATGATTGCCTCAGCCATGATTGAGCGGGCGGAGTTGCCCGTGCACAGGAACAGCACGTTGTGGTGGTCGTTCATGTCAATTGCCGCCAGGTTTCACGGCGCGCACGAAGGCACTCATGATCTTGCCATCCACTTGCGGCGCGATTGCGTCAACGTCAATGTTGTGGCCCGCTAGAAACTCGCGGGCATCATTCACGTTATAAACGCGGGTCGGTTCAAGGTCTATCTGCTCAAATCCTGCGGCGGCCAGCTTGGCGCGGTAGTCGTTCTCTTCTAACGATCCAGCTACGCAGCCAACCCAAAGCAGAAGGCTCTTGCGCACCTCCGGCAGCATCTCGCCGCGAGTCACCACGTCCGACACAGCGAACCGTCCACCCGGCTTGAGCACACGGAAGGCCTCCCGCAGCACCGCGTCCTTGTCCGCGGATAGATTGATCACGCAGTTTGAAATGATCACGTCAACCGAGTTGTCGGGCAGGGGTATGTGTTCAATCTCGCCCTTCAAGAACTCCACGTTCGCGATGCCCGATTTTCGCTTGTTCTCTTCCGCCAGCGCGAGCATCTCGTCCGTCATGTCCAGCCCGTAGGCTTTCCCGGTCGGGCCTACTCGTTTTGCGGACAACAGCACGTCGATCCCGCCGCCCGAGCCAAGGTCCAGCACCGTCTCGCCTGGATTGAGCTTCGCTAAAGCAGTCGGATTTCCGCATCCCAACGAGGCCAGAAGCGCCTCTTCCGGGATCTCCCCAGCTTGTGCCGCATCGTAGAGGTTCGAAGTGATTGGGTCGCAGCCACACGATGGACTGGCCCCGCAGCAAGAACTTCCGCCGCTCGTCACTCTTAGCGCTGCTTCGCCGTATTTTTGTTTCACGACTTCCTTGATACTCGGGCTGTTCATATCATTCCTATCTGCAAATCTGAACGATCTGCTCTGGCTTGACTGCTTTATTCCGCGTGCAGCACTCCGCATACAAGAACTGGAGCACTTCTTGAAGGGCATCGCTGTTCGCCGTATATCGGAGGAAAGTGCTTTCCCGCTTCACGGTAACCAGGTCTTCCGATTTCAATTTGTCGAGGTGATGGGACAGGGTTGAGTTCGGAATATCTAACTCTTCCTGAATTTCACCGACTACCAGTCCGTCAGGATGAGCGGCCAGCAGCAATTGCATGATGCGCAGCCGCGCCTCCGTTCCCATGGCCGAGAACATATCCGCATACTTCGCAATCTTTTCGGGGTTTCTCTTGATGTTTGCAACCGGCATATTTCTATAGTTGCAGAATTATGGTTATTGTGTCAATTGTTGCAATCGGGCGATTGCGCTCGTTGACCATTTTGTCCCGTTTACGCCACCCCGACGCCGCATTGACGCCCTTCCACCCGCTCCGTAAGATTAACCAACCTCGAGGAGCCCGCACCGCTTGACTGGCCAAAGCATGATCGGACAAACCGTCTCGCATTACCGCATCGTCGAAAAACTCGGCGGCGGCGGGATGGGCGTCGTCTACAAGGCCGAAGACACCGAACTCGGCCGCTTCGTCGCTCTCAAGTTTCTTCCCGACGATCTCGCCCGCGACCCCCAAGCCCTCGAGCGCTTTCGCCGCGAAGCTCGCGCCGCCTCCGCCCTCAATCACCCCAACATCTGCACCATCCACGAAATCGGCCGCCACGACGACCAGACCTTCATCGCCATGGAGTTCCTCGATGGCGTGACCCTCAAGCACCTCATCTCCGGCAGGCCGCTCGAAAATGAGACCCTGCTTGCGCTCGCCATCGAAATCGCCGACGGCCTCGACGCCGCCCACTCCCAGGGCATCGTCCACCGCGACATCAAGCCCGCCAACATCTTCGTCACCAAGCGCGGCCACGCCAAGGTGCTCGATTTCGGCCTCGCCAAGGCCATTCCCGGCAGCTCGTCCTCTGCCGCCTCGGCCAACACCATGACGATCACTTCCGCGCCGGTCGAAGAGCACCTCACCAGCCCCGGGTCCACCATCGGCACCGTCGCCTACATGTCGCCCGAGCAGGCCCGCGCCAAGGATCTCGACGCCCGCAGCGATCTTTTCTCCTTCGGAGCCGTGCTCTACGAAATGTCAACCGGCGCGCTCCCGTTTCGCGGCGGCAGCTCCGCCGAAATTTTTAAAGCTATTCTTGATGGCGCGCCCGCTCCCATCGCGCGCCTCAATCCCGACGCCCCCGTCGAACTCGATCGCATCGTCAATAAAG
>JBAWAI010000395.1:0-3910 GCA_049589215.1 Terriglobales bacterium
ATCAAGCGCAGCGAGATCACGCGCAAGCTGGTCGATATTCTCTACGAGCGTAGCGAAACCGACTTCCGCCGCGGCACGTTTCGCGTGCGCGGCGACGTCATCGAGATCTACCCCACCTACGATGACATGGCCTATCGCATCGAAATGTTCGGCGACGAGATCGAATCGCTCTCGCAGATCGACCCGCTCTTCGGGACGGTCAAGCAACGCTACATGCGGCTGCCGATTTATCCGAAAACGCATTATGTGATGAAGGACGAAACGAAAGCGTCAGCCGTCGAATCGATCAAGAAAGAACTGGCTTGGTGGGAGGTCGAACTCGAAAAGCAGGGCCGGACGGTCGAGGCGCAGCGCGTTCACCAGCGTGTGATGTACGACCTTGAAATGATCAAGGCCATGGGCTACTGCCACGGCATCGAAAATTACTCGCGCCACTTCACCGGACGCCTGCCGGGCGAGCCTCCGCCCACGCTGCTCGATTATTTCCCGCGCGACTTCCTGATGTTCATCGACGAATCGCACCAGACCGTACCCCAGCTCCACGCCATGTATCACGGTGACCGCTCGCGCAAACAGGTTCTGGTCGAGTACGGATTCCGCCTGCCTTCGGCGCTCGACAACCGTCCGCTGACCTTCGAGGAATTCGAGCACCGCACCAACCAGCTGGTCTACGTCTCAGCCACTCCGGGTCCATACGAGCTGACCAAATCCGCGGGAGTGGTGGTCGAGCAGATCATAAGGCCTACGGGACTAATAGACCCGCCGGTCGAGATTCGCCCCGTAAAAGGCCAGATCGACGACCTGCTGCACATGATTCGCGACCGCGTTTCGCGCAACGAGCGCGTGCTGGTGACGACGCTCACCAAGCGCATGTCCGAAGATCTCGCAGAATATTACGGCGAAGTAGGAGTGAAGTGCCGCTACATGCACTCCGAGATCGAAACGCTGGAGCGCGTGAAAATTCTCCGCGACCTGCGCAAAGGCGAGTTTGATGTATTGATCGGCATCAATCTGCTGCGCGAAGGACTCGATCTGCCCGAAGTTTCGCTGGTAGCAATTCTCGACGCCGACAAAGAGGGCTTTCTGCGCTCGAGCGGTTCGCTGATTCAGACGATCGGCCGCTGCGCGAGAAATCTGAACGGCCGCGCCATCCTCTACGCCGACCGCATGACGGATTCGATGAAGAAAGCTTTGGACGAGACCGATCGCCGCCGCGCCATCCAGCAGGCCTACAACGACGCAAACGGCATCACGCCTGAATCGATCATCCGCCCGCTCGATATGACGCTGGTTGCCATCGTAGGAGCCGACTACACCGACCTGACCGGCCCGGAGGCCGACGGCATTCCGGACTTCAAATCGCAAGAGGAGCTAGACGCCTACATCGTGAACCTGGAAAGCGACATGCGAGAAGCCGCCAAACGCTTCGAGTTCGAAAAGGCAGCCAAACTGCGGGACACGATCAAGGAATTGCGCACAAAGGAATTTCTGTTCGCGTAAGAGCGCGAGCATTAAGAGTGTGAATTCAAGAAGGCCCATGCGAGAACAAATAGACTCGCAAAAACAATCGACGCGCGAGAAAACCCTTTACAGCCAGCACCGAAAAACTTCCTCCGCCATCGCTTTAGGGGCTATCCCGTATGACAATTACGCTCGCTACGATGTCGAATTTGCTATGCAAAAGATTACTGCAGCCATTGTCCGCTTGACGCCAAGCCTCTGATTCCCTACGCAGTTGCGCCTTACCCACCTCCCTTTGGCATGGCGTTTGCTTTTACCAGGCGAGATGAAAATCTCGCAAGGAGGTCTTGTGGATAAAAATCGCAATCAACTTAGGCAACTCTTACATCTGGGCGGGGCGTTTGCGCTGGCGCTCGTCCTGTCATTCGCTATTCCTGTGAGAGCGCAAAACACCCAACCCGCTAGTCCCATGCCGCCGACGGCAGCGCCGCCGCAGCAAGTTCCGCCGGATACGGTGCCGCCGGATGCAGCGACGCCACCGGACACTCCGCAACCGCCGAGGCACGCGGAACCGGTGGGGCCCACGCCTCGACCGGGACCAAGCCCTGAACCTGGTCCAGCGCCTGATCCTCGCGGCGTCACAGAGCGCGATGTTGCCGAGATGAGTCATTTTCTCGATCAGCATCCCGAGATCGCCGAGCAGCTACGGAGAGATCCATCGCTGATCGACAACTCGCGTTTTGTGTCCGATCACCCGGCCCTTGCCGAATATCTGAAGATGCATCCCAACGTCCGCAACGAATTTGACTCAAACCCGAACGCCTTTATGCGGGCGGAAGACCGCTATGACCACCATGAACAAGCAGACGGCCATTACGCCTTTGGCATAACGCGTGAGGAACTGGCCAGCACGGACCGCTTCCTTGACAGCCATCCGGAGATCGCCGAGCAATTGCGCAAGGATCCGTCGCTCATCGATAACCGGCAATTCATCGCCAATCATCCCGCGCTGCAGGAATACTTGCAGCAGCATCCACGCGTGAGCGCGGAATTCCGCGACCACCCCAACGTCTTTATGCACGATGAAGAGCGCTACGATCGTCGTGAAGATGACCGGCAGGAAGCTCGCGGCCCCAACGATCGCGACCGCGATTTCGATCGTCGTGAAGTAAGCAACTTTGGTGAATTCCTCCGCGGCCACAGCAACACCGCAGATGCGCTCACCAGTGACCCCACCTTAGCCAACAACCGCGAGTTTCTGGAAACGCATCCCGATCTTCGCGAGTACTTGCAGGCTCATCCCCAAATGCAACAGCAGTTGGCAGCCAATCCCCAAGGGGTGATGACGTCGCCCGCGCTTGTCGGCACGACGCCCCCGCCCCACAAGGGGATGACAACCACTCCGGCGGCGCCCATGAAGCCGGATCAACACTAACGAAGGCAGATAGAGACTGGGAGGTCAGTCAGGCCTCCCAGCCTTTTTATGACTCAGGTGTGAGTTACAGGTTGTTACTCCAAGGGAGGAACCTTCTATGAAGGCAACCATGTTAGTCATCGGCGCGCTGGCGCTGTCGATGCTGCATCCGACGAGCGCAGCGGCCAAAGACAAGAAGAAGCCGCCGCGGGGAATGATCGAAAGCATGCAATCACTGCCATGCGGCATGAAGCAAAAAGGCCTGAACGGATTGGGCGCGGTATGGGGTTCAGTCGGAGTGACCAGTGTTTCCTCGAACGAAAAGTTGTGCCCGCAATACTTATTTCGCACCGACGATCTCGAATACCACATTCGCCCGAAAGACACCAAGCATCCTGTCATTCTGCCGATCGGTCATGAAGCGGAGTTCAGAGTCAATAAAGATGAAATTCTGCTGAAGGTGACCGACGGCGATCATAAGACGCGCGCCTACCATGTGATTTCGATGGAGCCGATCAACACCGCCAACGCCGAGCAGGATTCCAACTACGGACGTTCGGGTGGGGCAGTTCCCGCTGCAAATCAAGCGCCCGCGAGTTCATCGGCAAATCAGCCCGTCCCGGCGCCGGCAGTTCAACCGCAGAATAACTTGCCGCAGCGCGCCGTAAATCAGAGCACGCCGCCTCCGCCGGCGTCCCAGGTCGCGCCGCCGCAATATTGATTCCGATGTCGTGTCACGCCACCCCACGGGCGTCACGCCACGGTGGTGTTCCACTCGTCTCGCATCGATTGCTATCCGTCTCAGGAGTACGCTTCGATGCGAGAACGAGTGGGCCACCGGCCGTATCTCAAAGGGCGCGCCCACCGGGATAATTGCCCGCCCTGCATGATCCCCTATGCTCCCGCCCCTCCGCAGAGTAGAATTCCGTTTTCGTCTGCGAAAGCGAGATACACCCGTTGCCATCCTTTGGCGAAAAACTGAAGCTTGAACGCGAGAAGCGCAAAATCTCTCTCGACCAGATTTCGTCGACCACC
>JBAWAI010000396.1:0-21845 GCA_049589215.1 Terriglobales bacterium
GGTATCGAAGACCATGCTGGCGTAGGGATCGGCCCCGTCGGGGACATTGCCGAAGCTATACAGAATCTTCTCCCTCCAGCCCCCACCCCCTTTGGGTGTCAACTCGAACGCCGTCCCCGAGCTGTAAACGCCCCCTTGGTAGGTTGTGCCGTAGAGATTGCCGGCCGCGTCGAAGACCAGGCTGGCGTAGGGGTTCGCACCGTCGGTGCCAGCGCCGAAGCTATGCACAACCTTCTCCCTCCAGCCCCCGCGCTTGGGCGTCAACTCGAATACCGTCCCCAAGCCGTAAACGCCGCCCTGGTAGGTTGTGCCGTAGAGGTTGCCGAAGGTATCAAAGATCAGGCTGGCGTAGGGATCAGCCCCGTCGGTGCCGTTGCCGAAGCTATGCAGAACCTTCTCCGTCCATCCCCCGCTTCCGTTGGGCGTCAACTCGAACACCGTGCCCGAGGTGTAATCACCGCCCTGGTAGGTTGTGCCGTAGAGATTGTCGGCCGCGTCGAAGACCACGCTGGCGTAAGGATTCGCACCGTCGGTGCCGCCGCCGAAGCTATATAGGACCTTCTCCGTCCAGCCCCCCTTCGCTTTGGGCGCCAACTCGAACACCGTGCCCGCTTCCTGCGCGCCGCCAAAGAAGGTCGTGCCGTAGAGATTGCCGGAAGTATCGAATATCAGGCCTGCGTAGGGATAGGCCCCGTCGCTCCCTTTGCCGAAGCGATGTAGAATCTTCTCCCCATCCGCGCATACGCTCGTCGCCAACAAGGTCAACGTCAACATCGCCAGCAGCGTCCCTTTCGATCCGACGGAAAATTTGTTTCGCATGATAATCCTCCTGGAGTCTGTAAGTCTGTTCCCAGCTACGAATCTGTGGTGTATTCCTCACTTCAGCAATTTGCTGGAGTTAGTTGTAGACATCGAAACCGAGCCATCGGCCTCATGAAGGCGGCAGACCAGAAGCTGAGCTCCCTCCTCCGCAACCGGAACTCAGAGCAGCCGACAAACTCAGAGCCATAATTCGCAAAAACCTTGTTCGCACAAATCCTTCGGTTGCTCTCTTGACGGTTTATCGCGCTGCCCGTCGCCACAGGTAACTCGCAAACTCGCAACATAGCTAGTGCGAATCCGCGCGGTAAATCACTTTATGGCTGGGCAAAAGAGCACCGACCACCGCGCCCGCTGCCAAACCGACAACAGCGCCGATCCCGGCTATTCCGCCTCTACCGACTGGTTGAATACATAAGGTTTGCGAGGCCGAGCACGGGTGGAATGTCGCTGCCCCGATGCCGGCTCCTGCACCGGCGCCCACTGCGCCCCCGATGATGGCGTTGCGCAAACGATGTTTGTTGGCCATGAGCTTCACAATGCGAACATCTGGCTTCTGAAGGGTCTGCTCGCCCGCGGTATCCCGATACGAGATCTCGCTGTTGGAGTGACTTACGAAGGTTCCGGAATGTTTCTTTGACTTCATGTCGACGATCTGGATCTTCTGTCCCGGCTGCAGAGCGCTTAGGTTTGCCCAGGAAGATTCGTCGGTCTGTGCCCACGAGGCGTGCGCTATTCCAACGACAGAAATTAGAAATAAGATCTTCAGCATAAACTCCTCTCCTAATGGTGCGCGACTGCTAGGGCTGACAGACGCCGAAATCCTTATTCACCTTGGTCGCTTCCCAGCCAAGTATTGTTTCCGGGCCTTGCGATTTTGTTTTTTGGCCGTTCAACTTCATTCGTTCTCCCGGCTTGACACCCAGCGTGTTGCCGGAAAGCGCATAGACCCGCTTGCTGTTTTCGTCGGTGACAGTCATCCCGTTTCCCACCGAGGCAACGCATCCCGTGATGGAGCGTTTCTTCGAATAGTGAACGGCCACAATAATCACGACCACCACAACGGCCGCCGCCGCAGCCCCAATTCCGACCTCAATTTCACCAGCGGTGCTTTGCAGGCTCTTCGCGGGGGCTGGAGTGGCGAGCGCTAAGCTAAGGACGATGGTCAGAGCCTTTGAGAGGAACCTTGCGTTCATATTGTTCTCCTAGTGGTGGTCTTAGTTGGCGCTCGATCGATCCTCTGAAATCAGAGGTCGACCGGATCCTGCGGCTGGGTGAAGGTCGACTGCTATTTATTCTCATGTTCGTAATCAAATTGCCCATGCAATGTTGTGTTTCATGATGTCCTCCTGAGTTTTCGCTTTGACGCCGAGGATCGAATAGCCTCGCACCACCTGAAAATGAACATCAGGGACCTCCAACAAAGACACCCGGGATCCGCCACACGAGCGACCGATTCATCTTGAGTTCCAAATGACTCGACGCAAGCAGGAAGTGTCGGTTGAGCGATACCCATCGAGGTCTTCACTTCGAGCAAATCCGCGACATCCACCTCGCAGCCACATTTCTGGCACCCCAGTCGGGTGCCGCTTCCCGTGCGGATTGTCAGGACGTGCTCGGTCTCGATGGTGATCTGTATCCTCTTGTGATCCGTGTTTGCCTCCCTGCAACCTTTACCCGGCGTGAATCTCGTGCTAGAGTCCGACCCTAGTCGTGTAAGACTTTCGATCGCCCTTGCCCTGACGGGGAGCACTGTGCCGCAAACGGGCATCGGAAGTCCTCAAGAAGGCCCTTAATACTTCTCAAGACTTGTTAAGTCATAGCTATGAATGAGGAACCAAAACACTTCTACGAGTTCGGCCCGTTCCGGATAGATCCCGATAAACGACTCCTCCTGCGAGATGATCGGCCGGTTCCCTTGCAATCTAAAGCCTTCGAGATGCTTCTGGTGTTAGTGCAGAACAGCGGAAAGGTCGTTTTGAAGGACGACCTGATGAAGGCTCTATGGCCCGACAGCTTCGTTGAAGAGTCCAATCTGACGCAGCACATTTTTGTGTTACGCAGGAGTCTCGGAGAGACGGCTGGGGAAAATCGCTATATTGCAACTGTCCCGGGACGGGGATACCAGTTTGCGGAAAAGGTGCGGTTGGTTCCACAGAATAATGATGTGGTCGTGCGGAGCCACTCGGTCACCCGGGTCGTGATCGATGCGGAGAGTTCGCCCGATCAGATTCGCTCGGCCCAGCTTCGTCCAAGTCAGATTCGTACCAGCCAGGTGCTGGGTTGGACTGGATTGGTACTGGTCGTGGTCGCGGCCTTGCTTGGGAGCGCCTGGTTCTGGCGGTCTCGTCGGTCGCTTAGGCTCACGGAAAAGGACACCATCGTTCTCACCGATTTTGCCAACAGCACTGGCGATCCGATATTCGACGACACGCTCAAGACGGCACTCGCCATTTCCCTGCGGCAATCGCCTTTCCTGAATGTGCTCTCCGACGGTCGAGTCGCGAAAATTCTAAGAGAGATGACGCGGCCGGCTGGCACCAAGCTCACGCCCGAGTTGGCTCGCGAGCTTTGCCAGCGCGCGAGCAGCAAGGCATACATTGCCGGATCGATCGGCAGCCTGGGCAGCGAATACGTAATCGGATTGAAGGCGGTGAATTGCCGGAACGGAGACCCACTCGCACAGGAGCAGATGACGGCCACGTCTAAGGAAAAGGTCCTGAACACGCTAGGCGTAGCGGCTACTAAACTGCGCGGTGAACTCGGAGAATCGCTGGCTACGGTACAACGGTTTGATGTGCCGCTGAGGGAAGCCACGACGTCTTCGTTCGAGGCTCTGCAGGCGCTCGACCGAGGGATTAAAACAGCGGGCGAGAAAGGCTCGGGAGCAGCCGTGCCTTACTTCCAGCACGCGATCGAACTTGATCCGAATTTCGCCATGGGATACTACGCGGTGGGTTTTGCCTACACCTCTCTCGGTGAGGTGGGACGAGCGAGCGAATACTACACCAAGGCATTCCAGTTGCGGGACCATGCTGATGAATGGGAAAAGCTGGCGATCTCCGCGACCTACTATTCAAGCGTAACTGGAGAACTGGAAAAATCGGCCCAGACATATCAGGAGCAGATTGAGAGCTACCCACGATACTGGCCACCGTATGCCAATCTCGGCGTAGTGTTGGCAGCACAAGGACGGTATCAGGAAGCCGCTGAGGCCACTAGGCAAGCCCAACGCCTCGCTCCGGACGTTCCAAGTTTGTACGGGAATCTCGTTAACTTTGCCGTCGCCTTACAGCGGTTCGATGAGGCACGCCAGAACATCCGTGAGGCGCAGGCGCACAAACTGGACGACGCGATCGTGCACGATGCTATCTATGCTCTTGCCTTTTTCGGCGGCGACGAAGGAGCAATGGCGGAACAGCAAAAGTGGTTTGCAGGCAAGCCTCGGTTTGTGAACGTCGGCCTTGCTCTTGCATCCGATACCGAAGCTTACGCGGGCCATCTGACTGAGGCGCGGGACCTGACCACGCGCGCGGTGCAATCTGCCATCCAGGCTGACAGCAAGGAAAATGGAGCAATCTGGCAAGCCATTGCCGCCCAACGGGAAGCCACATACGGTCATACCGCGGAGGCGAGGCAAGCGGCGGCCGCAGCGTTGAAACTTGCGCCCGCGAGCCCGGGCGTCGCGGCGGAATCGGCGCTCGCGTTTGCCATGGCGGGCGATTCAGCGCGCACCGAAGCGCTGGTGCAGGATTTGGGAAAGCGCTTCCCGCTGGATTCGCAAATGCAGTCGATTTGGCTGCCGTCGATTCAGGCACAGCTGGCGCTCGCGAGAAAGAATCCGGCGTTGGCCATGACCACTCTGCAAGCCCCATCAAGCATGGAGTTAGGCCAATTTGGTTTCGCCATTAATTTTTCTTGTCTTGATTCGGTGTATGTCCGCGGAGAAGCATATTTGGCGGTCGGACAAGGGCCGGCTGCCGCTGCCGAGTTTCAGAAGATTCTCGACCACAGTGGCATTGTCTGGAATTGCTGGACGGGAGCGGTTGCTCATCTGGGCGTGGCTCGCGCGAGCGCCCTGCAATCGAGAAATTCGCAGGGAGCAGAAGCCGATTCCGCTCGCGTCCGAGCGCTCGCCGCTTATAAGGATTTTCTCGCGCTTTGGAAAGACGCCGATCCCGACATCCCCATACTGAAGCAGGCGAAGGCGGAGTACGCGAAGCTGCAATAGCGCAGAGCGTTTCCGCTTGCCGCTTAGGTGTTTGATGACAACTGTTGTAACCAGGCGTGGGTGTTGAAAAAGTCACTGTGATTAGCGATTGAATGCCGCAAAAGCGTGGTAATAAAGAGGAGAAAACCTCGCCATGTTTTGCTGGATTACCATTCTCGGAGGTGCGCTAATCATGATGGGACAACACTCCCGATCCGAAGCGTTGTTTTACTACTTCCGCCTGGAAGATCAGGTTCCGGAGACGCACCTGTTGCGGCTCATCGATAAGCACATAATCTTGCCTTCGTGCGCGAGAAGCTGAAAGAAAGTTACAGCGACACGGGGCGCCCGTCGATCGATCCCGAGCTTCTGTTGCGCATCCACGTCGCAGCCACCTGCGCCGAGCCGATCAATTACAATCCCATGCCGAGGTGGAATTCATGCGAGTTGTTCCGCGAGCGGCATAACTTCGAGCGCAATCTCTCTTGTGAGTTTTCCTTCGCCCGCCTGATGCATTCGGAACGGACGAGCATAAATAGCATTCTTCTCGTGCAGCTTTTTGTACTCCTTTGCGGTTATCCCAAAGCGCGCCATAATAAAATAATCTCGGATGCGGTCGGAAGCGATGTTCAACCAGAGTACCGCCGTGGCGCGATATTCCCAGAAAGTCTCCTCATCGTCTAGCACTTCGTCTGGCTTTCGATGTTCCCAACTATAACGGGTTAAGCCGATGGAGTTCCGGGCGAGTTCCATAGTTCCTATGAAATCCTCTGCCGCTTTGTGAAATATCTCATCTTGTTTCGTTGGTTCGGGAGGTGGCCGTCCGATGCCAGAAGTTGTGGTCTAGTTCAAATGGAGCGTCCGTCGTCCACATTGCAAGCCCGGTATATTCAGACGAAGGTGTATCCTCGTCCTCCCATGCATAGTCCAATGCCGGATAAATCCCATCGGCATTGAGGAATTCATTAGCAGTGGTTCGAAGTTTCTCCAGCAGATCGTTTGGCTCCATAGACGGTCCTTAACCGCGTTGTAGGGCGTACTTCTATTTGTAACGCTGTAACCTCGCTGGGCAAATGGTAATGGAATACGGGGGTAAACCGAAGGTTCCTCTCACCAAGACAGGAAAATGGCACAGCTGTCGAGTTTCGCTTCCCGGACCGAAAATCTGATGACAACGGTGAGCCACGTATCTTTGAATTACGGGAACACAAACGTCACAGGAAAGGTTGTCGAGCCGAGCCCGATGTCGTCGCGGCAAGGTTTGAGCGAAATACGAGAGACGCCGGCGTATTGGAGGTTCGGGCTTAGGTCTCTTCCCGCGGCTCCGCGTTCGGTGTTTCTCGTCCGAATCCGGCCGCTCGGAGTTTGTCGTTCACGAACCAAAACACTTGCCCGAACTTCGTCGCAAAGAACACGGCGTCGATCCCCTTCAGCGACTCCAGGTAGTTGCCCTCGCCCTCGAGCTTGTCCTTCTCCAGCCGATTCACGATGTACTGATAGTCCTGCTCGGTGAGGTAGATGGCCTGATCGAACCAGCTACTCACGCACACGAACATCGTCGCGCAACGTAGCTTTGCCGCGGTCGCTTCAAGCTGCTTTCTCGCGTGTCCGATGTTCTCCATCACTTTCACGGGAACCTGGTCCGCGAAAAAGAGCCCTTTTTGTGGCGTGCTCGCTTTGGTGATGGCCTTTACTTCGCAGCACACCTTGTAACCGTTTTTCTCGCAAACGAGATCGGCGCCGGGAGGCTTGAGCAGCGTAATGTTCGAGAACTCCTGCAATCGCAGAGCTTCGACCGCCCTCAACACGGCGATCGCGCCTTCAAAATTGCCCTGGTCGGCGTGGGCGAAGTCGAACTCTGGTTTGCCTCTCAATTGCTCCGGCGACATCCGAAGTGTGTCGAGAGCAGTTCGGAAGATCTTTTCGTAACGATCGAACAATGCAGGGGCCTCATCCGGGGGAAAGTTCTTCGGATCGTTATGAGTGGCGAGGTATTCCGAAAGGAAGAGCTGACACAGCGGATGGGACTCGGGATCAGCGACGAGCATCAGCCTATTGTAGTCGGCCGTTTGACCGCTCGTAATTCATGCGCCGCCAGGTCGAAATACTAAACTGAGCCCGATTTTCCCCGCGAGCCGCTCGGGGAGGACTTTCAGAGTCGATGACGATCGAACGACGCAAGGTTGGAAGCCCTCGCGTTGTGCCGTGGACCTGGAAGCTCGGATCCTTTGTGAATGACTTCACCGCTAGCTGCGACGAACACTTCGAGATCCACGCGGGCGAGTCGTTACACAAAGCCCGGCAAAACCTACGAATAAATCCCCGGCGCCTCATGTCCAAGCTTCTGCACGTACTCAACGTACGACCCAGGATAAACCGTGGGATTGCGCTCCGTGCCGCTCTCGCCGCCCAGTTCCAGCACACGTGAGCCGAGACCGCGAAGGAACATGCGGTCATGCGATACGAAGATCATGGTGCCTTCAAAATCTTTCAGGGCGTCGACCAGCATTTCCTTGGTCGCAAGGTCGAGGTGATTGGTCGGTTCGTCGAGCACCAGGAAGTTCGGCGGGTTGTGGAGCATGCGCGCTATGGCCAGCCGCGACTTTTCTCCGCCGGAGAGTGCGCGGATCTTCTTGTCCGTCTCTTCGCCGGAGAACTGGAATGCTCCTGCCAGGTTTCGCAACGCGCCGATACTGTCCTGCGGGAAATCCTGTTGCAACTGTTCGGCGACGGTGAGATCGGAATTGAGCACATCCAAAGACTGTTGCGCGAAGTAGCCCATATACAGGCTGGCGCCGAGCCGCACGCTTCCCGCATCTGGAGCACTGGCTCCGGCAATCATCTTGAGCAGCGTGGTCTTGCCCGCGCCGTTTCTCCCCATGACGGCCCAGCGTTCTCCGCGGCGGATGGTGAGACTGAACCCTTCGTAAATCACACGCGGCCCGTAACTCTTGTGCAGATTCTCAATGACGGCCACCTGTTCGCCCGATCGCGGAGGCACACGAAAGTCAAATTTCACGACCTGCCGTTTTTTTGGCAGTTCGATCTTCTCGATCTTGTCTAAGGCCTTGATACGGCTCTGTACCTGGGCCGCTTTGGCCGCGTGCGTCCTGAAACGATCGATGAAGCGCTGCTCCTTGGCAAGCATGGACTGCTGCCGGGCAAACGCTGCCTGCTGGTTGCTCTCTCGCACCGCCCTTTCGCGCTCGTAGAAGTCGTAGTCACCCGAGTATGTGATGATTTCGCCGCCATCGATCTCTGCAATCTTTGAGACCAGACGATTCATGAACTCGCGGTCGTGCGAGGTCATAAGCAGCGCGCCGGGAAATGATTTGAGAAACTGCTCCAGCCAGATGATGGATTCGATGTCGAGATGGTTCGTCGGTTCGTCCATCAGCAATACATCCGGCATTCCGAGCAGGACCCGCGCCAGCGCAACCCGCATCTTCCATCCGCCCGAGAGCGCGCCCACGTCACCGTCAATCTGATCGTCTTTGAATCCCAAGCCGTGGAGCACTTCACGGGCTTGTGACTCGAGCGCGTAACCGCCTAAATGCTCGTACTCCTCCTGAACGTGACCGAAGCGATCAAGGATGCGGTCCATCTCATCAGCCTTATCGGGGTCGGACATTTCCAGCTGCAAGGCTTCGAGTTCGTGGTGCAAATCGCCGACGCGTCCGCTCCCTGCGATCGCTTCATCCAGCACCGAACGGCCCTGCATTTCCTCGACGTCCTGGCGAAAGTAGCCGATCGTCATCTTCTTGGGGACAGAAACCGCGCCCTCGTCGGGAGTTTCCTCGCCAACCACCATTCGGAACAGCGTTGTCTTGCCCGCTCCATTGGGGCCGACCAGTCCGACTTTTTCTCCAGGATTCAACTGAAAGGATGCATCCACGAAGAGCAACTGCTTGCCATACTGCTTATTGATGTTTGAGAAAGAGATCATTTTGGAGGAGCACTCGCGGCACCCTGCCTCTTAAATAGTGTAGCCGCAGTGTAGCCCGGCCAGAAAATTGCCGGCCAATGCCGGCGTCGGATTATTGAAGGGTTGCCCGTCACTCGGGGGTATCTTTTTCGCAAAAATACTCTCTCCTTGACTATCTAGGTGAGTTTTGTTAAACCTCTCCTAGACGCACAAGGAGAGGTCGTGGGCAAACAGGTTGATTTGCTGCAGGGCACGCTGGACATGCTTATTCTCAAAGCGGTCTCGCTTGGCCCATTGCATGGCTATGGGGTTTTGCTGCGCATTCAGCAGATCTCTGGCGAACAGTTGGAGATCCAGCAAGGCTCGTTATACCCAGCGCTCTATCGGCTGGAGCATCAGGGCCTGATCGTCAGCGAGTGGGGGGAATCGGACAACAACCGCAAGGCGAAGTTCTACGAGCTGACGGCAGCCGGGCGGCGCCAACTCCATTCGGAAACCGAAAAATGGAACCGCATGGCATCGTTGATCGCCAGTATTCTAGGCACCACCTCGGAGCAGATATGAATCTTCAGACTCGATTCCTTTCCTGGTTGAAGTGGATGGTCAAGGGACAACGGCTTGAAAGTGAAATGGAAACGGAAGTGCGTTTCCATCTTCAGAGCTACGCTGCGGACCTGGTTCGCAAAGGCGTTTCCCAGCAAGAAGCGATGCGACAGGCGCGAATTGAGTTCGGCGGAATCGAGTCTCACAAAGATGCCGTGCGGGCATCCGTGGGCGTGCGCTGGTGGGGTGAGCTGGGTTCGGACGTGCGTCATGGATTGAGATTGTTGCGCAAGAATCCTGGTTTTGCCGCGGTTGCGATTTTGACTCTGGCTCTGGGCGTGGGAGCCAACACGGCCATTTTCAGCATCGTGAATGCAGTGTTGCTGAGACCACTTCCGTACCGGGAACCCGATCGTTTGGTAAGAGTTTTCTTTAACGAGCCCGGCGTGGGATTGCGCGACGTTAGGTTTTCGAAGCCCGAACTGGATGACCTGCAGGCGCGAGCGGGTGTATTTGAAGATGTGACCCCGATCTTCGAGGGTAGCGAGAATTTGACCGGCGCCAAACAGCCCGAGCGTCTGGAGGCGGTCAATGGCAGTTTCGGCTACTTTTCCATGCTGGGTGCGACCCCGCAAATTGGACGGTTGTTTGGTCCGCAGGACTTCGCGCTTGGTTTCGCTCCCGTGGCCGTGATCAGCGATGGACTGTGGCGCCGTGCTTATGGCGCCGAGCCGAATGTTCTCGGCCGTACCATCCGGCTCGACAATGATCCCTTTACAATTATCGGGGTTCTGCCACGCGGATTTCGCCATCCTGGGCCGACGACTTCCGGGGAAGTGGACGTGTTTGGCGCCGGCGGATTCAGCGGAGATCCCTTTCCCCCGCCAATGCGCGGTACCCGGATTTTAAAATCTGGAATCGGACGACTCAAGCGTGGCCTGACCCTCCCTCAAGCCCAGGCGCGGCTCACTGCCATGGCTGCCCAACTACGCCACGACTTTCCCACCGATTATCCGCCGCAGGCGCAATGGACAATTGAGATTCAACCATTGCAAGAAACTTTGGTAGGCAATGTTCGGCCTATGCTGCTGGTGTTACTGGGTGCGGTGATCCTGATCGTTTTCATCGTATCGTTGAACATTGCCAATCTCCTCCTGGCGCGCGCTTCGGGGCGGCAACAAGAGATGGCGGTGCGGTCAGCGCTGGGGGCGAGCCGCAGCCGCATGGTGCGCCAGATGCTGACCGAATCCATGCTGCTGTCGCTCATCGGCGGTGTCGCGGGAATCGCAACCGCAGTTGGTACTTTGGGTTTCATCCTGCGCTTTGTGCCATCGAATGTCCCCCGGCTCAACGAAGTACGAATCGACTGGGTGGTGCTGGCGTTCGCTCTGCTCATTTCCATTCTTACCGGCTCAGTGTTTGGCCTTGCTCCAGCGCTGCATTCAGCAAAAGTGGCTCTCTCCTCGGCCATTCGTGAAGGCGGTCGCGGGTCCGGCTACAGCACCACGACCGGCCGCTTGCGGGATGTTCTAATCGTCTCAGAACTGGCATTTGCGGTCATACTGATGGTGGGAGCAGGCTTGCTGCTGCGTACGCTGCGGGACCTCTTGCAGGAAAATCCAGGCTTTAATCCGACTCAAATTGTCACGGCAAACACGTGGCTAGGAAACCCCAACGATCCGAAGACGGATCCGTATCTCGGTATTCCCGGTAAGGCCATCTTTGATCGTGAGTTGCTGCGGCGCATGAAGGCAATTCCGGGGGTGGAACTCGCCGCAATCACCTCATCTCTGCCGACCACCAATAGCAACCCCAACGCGGTCGGTGGCTTAGCGATTGAAGGCTTAGCGATTGAAGAAAGACCGGTCGAGTCCTCGCAGGATCTGCGCGCCGAGAGAATTCGGATAAGCCCCGATTATTTTAAGGTGATGCAAGCGACGCTCCTGCGCGGTCGCTCATTCACCGAGGGCGATGAAGACGGCAAACAGCCGGTAGCCATCATTGATGAAAGCACCTCTCGTAAATATTGGCCAACCCGCGATCCGCTGGGCCGCCAGGTGCGCTTCGGAAAAGACCCGACCAAGCCATGGACGACCGTCGTGGGTGTTATTAACGATATCAAGAATGACGGTCTCGACGTCGATGGCGTTCCCCACATCTACGTTTCGGTCTATCAAGACCCGAGCAAACAAGTGAGCGTGGTGCTGCGGACGTCTCTGCCTGCGGCCGTGCTCGAACCACAGATCCGACATGAAATCCAGAGCATTGATCCCGGCTTGCCCGTATTTAATGTTTCTTCTATGGACGACATCCTCGATCGGTCATTGGCTTCACGCCGTTTTTCTGCCGACCTGGTGGGCGGTTTTGCCGGACTGGCGGTGCTTCTGGCCTCCATCGGAATTTACGGCTTACTGGCTTATATGGTCGGCCAAAGATCGCGCGAGATCGGTATTCGCATGGCCTTGGGAGCCGGGCGAGGCGGCGTCCTGAAGCTGTTCTTGCAAAAGGGTATGGTGCTGGCAGGCCTCGGAGTTGTGGCCGGCATGGTCGTTTCTGCATTCACTGCGTCGTTGATGGGCAGTTTGCTTTACGGGGTGCGCCCGCATGATCCGGCTGTGTTTGTGATCGTGCCTGTGCTTTTGTTTGCCATTGCCGTTCTAGCCAGCTACTTTCCAGCCCGGCGCGCGACCAAGGTGGACCCGATGATTGCGCTGAGAGAAGCATAGCGAACCACCTGTGCAGTCGGTTTTTGGAGCAATCGCAACAATTCCCAACTCCCGTAGTGCCGGCAATCCGGAAGTAATCCGCAAACGGGCTCGCGGAAATCGCTCCGGTGGTTTCCGCTCGTCATCTTCTTGGGGACAGAGACCGCGCCCTCGTCGGGAGTTTCCTCGCCGACCATATCCGGAGGAGCGTTGTCTTGCCCGCTCCATTGGGACCGACCAATCCGACTTTGTCACAGGGATTCAACTGAAACGAAGCATCCACGAAGAGCAAGTGCTTGCCATACTGCTTATCGATATTTGAGAAAGAGATCATCTTGGAGGAGCAGGTCGCGGCACGCTGCCTCCTCCAGTGTAGCCCGGCCAGGAGATGACCGGGCCAACGCCAGCACGTTGGATTATTGAAGGTTTGGCGGTGACTCGGGTGCAATTTTCGAGGTCCATCGGCTTTCTTCGCCTTCGTTGCCTGTTACTATTAACTGTGGTTAACTATCTACAATGATCTCTGGTTAATAGATGAGAACTGTGGGCCTTTGCCATCTGAGGACAGAGAAGTGGAGTATCCATGACGCGGGCAACGAACTTTGCTTTTCTTGTATTGACGGTGGCGTGTCTTCTCCCCGTTGGAGCGCTGGCCCAAGGCGAAACCACCAGTGCCATCGTTGGCGAAGTTAGGGACGCATCAAGGGCGGTTGTGGCGGGTGCCACCGTGACGATCACAAATCACGAGACAGGTCTGAAACGTAGCGCGGAGACAGATGACGCAGGCCGATTCAACTTTCCACAGTTAAAGCCGGGCACCTATTCGGTCAGAGTGGAAGCGCCAGGCTTCGATCCAGGGCAAAATGACAACGTTGTTTCAGGCCTAGGTCAGAAGCAAACGGTAGATTTAACGCTTAGAGTGGCCCGGTCAAATGAGACAGTTGAGGTAAATAGCGAGGCTCTGCTCATCAACCCGGAGAATGCAAACACATCCACAACTCTGAATACTTCGGCGCTGGAAGACCTTCCGAATCCGGGCGGTGACCTAACCTACCCGCTGCAGTTTTCGCCTGGAGCACTCATCAACACGGCCGGCAGCGGCAGCGATTTCGTTGGCGGCACAAACGGCTATGGCAACGTGGAATTCAACGGGCTGCCCGCCCTCTCCAATGGCTACATCGTCGACGGTCTGGAGACGAACGACCCGCTCACGAATCTCAATAGCGGCCTCTCAACCAACCTTGTCCTGGGATTGAATTCGATCTCAGAAGTGACCATCAACACTCTTTCCTATTCCGTGGATCAGGGACGGTATGGAGCATCCCAGGTCAACTACGTCACCAAGTCCGGGACGAATCAGTTTCACGGAAATCTCTATGAACTGTGGAATGGTGCGCTACTGAATGCAGCGGACTACTTTACCAACGCGACGCCGGGTAACCACAAGCCGGGAGCGACCGTGAACCATTTTGGAGGCAGTGTCGGTGGCCCAGTTGCACACGACAAACTGTTCTTCTTTTTTGATAGTGAATGGGTACGGATAGCACTACCCATTGTCACGCCGACGATCGTTCCCAGTAAGGCTTTCCAAGCGTACGTCTTGCAGCAACTTTCTGGGGGCCAAACAACCGGCTGCGGGTCCAGCGACCCAAATGTGACCTGTTTGTTCTATCAACAGATGTTCAATCTCTACGGAAATGCCAGCGGCACACCCACGGCGATACTTGGCTGCCCGCTTGGCGCCGCCGGGGATGGTTGCGCCAACCGGCAGAGCATCTCGCACTCCAGCGATGACCATGAACAGGTCCAGACCGTCCGTCTCGACTACAACATCAACCCGAAAGATACGGCATGGGTTCGTTTTCAGTCGGACACCGGGCTGCAAGCCGCATACACGGATCCCATCAATCCAGTTTTCAACGCGCTTTCGCCTCAACCTCTTTATTCGTTCGCTGCGGGACACACGCACGTTTTCTCGCAAAATCTGGTGAACTACTTCAACCCGGCGTTCTCCTGGTATGAAAGCTTGTTTGGGCCAAGCAACCTCCAGAAGACGATTTCGGCTTTCCCGATCGTATTGCAGGGTAGCGGCGCGAACGCCTTCACGCCCGTTGGCGGGCTTGACAACACTTGGGTACAAGGACGGCGTGCCTCGCGATTCTTCATCAATGACAACCTCGCCTGGAGCCGCGGCGCTCACGAACTACGCTTCGGAACGAATATCCGCATCTTCCGTCTGAACGACTACGATTTCGGGGAAGGTACGGTTCCTACCGTGACCTACGCGAACTTGCAACAATTTATCGATGGAGTAGCAAACACGGCGTCGGAAACGTTCCCTTCGAACCTAAACGAGCCCTTCAATTTTCTTAATCTCGATGTCTATGCGCAAGACACCTGGAAAGTGACTCGCACTCTGACTTGGACGTTTGGTATGCGCGACACCTTCAACTCCAATCCCCTCAATCCTCATTATCAGGTCGGCCGCCTTCGTGGCTCATTCAGTTCCATTCCCCACGACGATCAACCGTTGAACACCGTTATTCAAACTCATCTCGGCAATTTGTTCTCGTCCACGCCGGTAGCAATTTTGCAGCCAAGAACGGCGATTGCGTGGCAGTTCGAGCCGAAATCAGTGCTCCGCACCGGCTTCGGAATTTTTAGCGATATCTTGCCGGGCACGGTGGCCGACCTGATCGGCACGAATCCTCCCTACGACAAAACCTTTCAGGGAGGAGTGCTTGGCAGCGTGGGCGGCACAGCCGTAGCCCCGGGAGCGACCAACAGCGCAGTCGGTGCAATCGTTGCCGCCAATCAGGCCTTTACCTCGGGATTTCCGCAGGGCCAAACTTCTCTTCCAGCGGTTACGATCACGGCTATTCCTGATGGCAAGCTCCACGCGCCGTACTTCATGGAATGGAGCTTGGGAATCGAACATCAATTTGGAACGACGGCGAGCTTACACGCACAATATGTCGGGACGCGTGCCGTGAACCAGCCCTACTCAACCCAAGTCAACGGTTACCAAACTGTCTGTCAAGGCTGTTTTGCACCATTCCCCTATCTGCAGCCTACGGACACGCGATTCGCCGCGGTGACACAGTTATCCACCGGTGCGAACAGCCACTACAACGGTCTTCAACTGACCGCGATGAAGCGACTCGGCCATGGCTTGCAAGGACAGGTCAACTACACCTGGAGCCATTGCCTGGATACGGTCTCTAACGGAGGATTCCTCCCGTTCTCTGCGGGAGGGATTCTTTCGCCCCTGCCGGGAGACCTAGCCCGCGACTATGGTCCTTGCGACTATGACATCCGGCACAATCTCAACGCCCAATATGTTTATCAGCTGCCGGTCAGAGTGCGCAGTCATTCCCTGGGTTACGCGCTCAACGGCTGGCAGATTTCTGGAACAGCATTTTGGCACAGCGGAGTTCCGTTCTCAGTCTTGAGCACGCCCTATTCGGCGAACGGGAACGGCATTGTGCAGGGCAGCGGGCCGCAGTTCGCCAGTGTCGTTCCCGGCGTCCCACTCTATGCGCATTATCCCG
This sequence comes from Terriglobales bacterium, assembly GCA_049589215.1. Taxonomy (GTDB): domain Bacteria; phylum Acidobacteriota; class Terriglobia; order Terriglobales; family Acidobacteriaceae; genus Acidiflorens. The sequence continues at coordinate 15,754 of JBAWAI010000396.1, forward strand.
TCTCCGGCGTGACGCAACCGGGCACGATACAGTGGTTGAATCCCGATGCTTTTGTATCAGCGGTTGATCCGAGTACAGGGCAGTGCTCCGGCGGCGACGACCCGCAGCATTGCCAATTCGGAAACCTCGGCCGCAATTCACTGCGCGGTCCTGATTTCCTCTGGAGCGACTTCTACCTGACAAAATGGTTCCCTTTCACCGACCATGTGAAGCTGCGGTTTGAGGGTCAATTTTTCAATCTCTTCAACCACGCGAACTTTGGGCTGCCTAGCATGGTGCTGGCAGGTATTCCAGGGAAGCCTTCCACGCAAACTGGCTTTGGAGCGCTCACTTACACAACTGCGCCGCCGACCGGCTTGCTGGGCGTCGGTTTGGGTGGCGATAGCAGCCCACGAATGATAGCGTTTCAAGCGCGGCTCGAGTTCTGAGCGTTCACGGCGATTCTGGATCGCACTTCCAGGCGGGTGGAATCGACTGCAAGATGTGAAAAAATCGGTTAAGGCCGCAGATGAACTCCCATAAACGCGGATAACCTGGGGTGTTTTCTATCGGCGCTGATCCGCATTCATTGGTGCGCGGACTCGAGTCGTCCCGGAAGGACTACGAGATGCGAAAAGGGTTTACAAGACAACCACAAGCGGACGCCCCCGCGACGCCAGTCAAGAACTACATAACACCGAGCGGACTCGAGCGCCTCAAAGATGAGCACCGGTTTCTGCTCACCAGGGAACGCCCGGCCGTGGTGGAGGTGGTGGCGTGGGCCGCCAGCAACGGTGATCGCAGTGAAAACGCCGACTATCAGTACGGCAAGCGGCGGCTGCGGCAGATCGATGGGCGCATTCGCTTTCTCACGAAGCGAATCGAAGCCGCGGAAGTGGTGGACCCGGAAGCTCCGAGAGCGGGGCAGGCAGGGACGAAGTTGAGGGCATTCTTCGGAGCCACCGTGCGCTATGCCAATGCCGCGGGAGTATCGCGAGTGGTGAGCATCGTTGGCACCGACGAAATCGATCTCGACCGCAACCACATCAGTTGGGTGTCACCTTTGGGGCGCGCGTTGATGAAGTCGGCAGCGGGTGACAGCGTAGTCCTTCAATTGCCGGGCGGCACAGAAGACCTGACCGTCCTGGAAGTGTGTTACCAACGCATTTCTGTGGAACCGTTCCGTGAACCACCTGGATCCGAGGCCTCGACAAAGGGACCCCCTCGCCGAAGCTAAGCCACCTAGGGAAGAAACAGCGAGATTAGCTTATCCGCAGCGGGGTGCGGGGCCGCACTTCAAGGCGGGCGCGACGAGTACCCTTCGCGACAGATATAGGTTGCCGTTTCGCTTCATCGGTCGCTGCCGAAATCAAATAGGTGTGTTGTGGTTGCACCGCATCCCGCAAATCAAACTCGTTGGTGATGTTGTACCTGTCGAACGTTGAACGGGTTTTGTAGCCGCTAATCTTCATGGCAACGGCTACTCGTATCCCGCCCCTGACCATATTCCGAACGGCTGTCCGCCGAAGATCGGGGAAGACCGTGCCGCTCGCCGATATGGCACGCGGTCGAGCAGGCATCGTTTCTCGTAACCGGCCTTTTGTTCTGGTGGCCTGTAGTCCAGCCCTCAGCCAACACCTCGAAATGGCCGGAGTCATCCATACTCTTGTATCTATTTCTTGCCACCTTGCCGTGCGACATTCTTTCGGGATTTCTGGTCTTCTGCGATCGCGTGGTTTACCCGGTGTTTTCGTCTTCGCCCCAACCCTACGGCCTCTCTGCGCTTGAAGACCAGCAATGCGCCGCTGCGTTGATGTGGACCTGCGTCACCCTCGTCTTCTTCATCGCCGGGGCAGTTTTCACCGCACGTTTACTTTCGCCGCTTCGATCATTCCAACCATCGCCCAAACGATCGCCCCAACAATCTAAAGAATTCCCGATTTCCCAATCCGATGCGGGACGTACTTCGCTAGGCCAACCGGATCCACACTCCATTGAGGTGGTCTGATTGCCCAGCCAGTCTATCGCTACTGAGTTTGCCTCCTGCGCGCAAACACTCCGCTCGATGCGACCCACGCTGCTCTCTGACTACTGGGCGCTCACCAAACCAGAAGTTAATTTCCTGATCCTGATTACAACCTTCGTCGGTTTTTATCTGGCTTCAGCAACTGACGGGATGCCGTTTTCATTTACCGGGCTATTCAACACTCTGCTCGGAACGCTGCTGGTAGCCAGCGGTACTGGAACCCTAAATCAATATCTCGAACGAAAGTTCGACGCGCAAATGCGCCGGACCGCCCGGCGTCCAGCCGCAGCGGGACGCTTGAAACCAACTTCAGTTCTCGTCTTCGGAGTCGTGTTAGCAGTAGCCGGAAGCATCTATCTCGCCGCGGCCGTCACCTTACTGGCAAGCCTGTTGGCGGTTCTCACGCTGCTGACCTATCTCCTCGTATACACCCCGCTGAAGCGAAGAACACCTATGTGCGTTCTCGTCGGAGCTTTCCCGGGTGCCATGCCGCCGCTCATTGGTTGGGCCTCAGCCTCTGGCCGATTGCATAGTGAGGCGTGGATTCTGTACGCCATGCTCTTTCTCTGGCAGTTTCCACATTTCATGGCGATCGCTTGGATGTACCGCGAAGACTACGACCGCGCCGGCTATCTGGTTCTGCCGAAGGGCAATGCGAGACTTCCTTTCCTCGCGCTCCAAACTCTATTACCACTCCTCACGCTCGTCGCAATCAGCATCCTCCAATCTCCGACACGGCACGCAGTTATTTTTTGTTCTGCTCGGAACAGCATTTACCTACTTCGCGTTGAAATTCACGTTAGAGCGTTCAAGACCCGCTGCGCGCCAGCTCCTGACTGCCTCAATCCTCTATCTCCCATTGCTCTACGGACTAACGGCCATATTATGCAATCGTTCCAAATAACGTGATCACCACCCTCCCGCCGAATCGAACAAGGAGCCACTCATAACCAGGGATGTCGCGATCTCCCCCGCTGAAGCCGCGGACCGTCTCGGACAACCCAACGGTATCTCGCGGCAAGCAAAGACTTAGCTATGTAGGAAATGACAAACTTGGGCTGGAAGCTGGTTGGGGGATGGCCCACAATCAAACTTCTGCCCGGCCACCCGTTCGCCCGTCGAAGGTCAAAATGCTTGACCTCACCATTTCGGTTTTCGTCCTCGCCAGACCTGGTGCAAACAAATACTCCAAATCATCGCGCCAAACTGGCGGCCTTCCCACAAATACTGCGCTTATTACCTGTGAGTGGCGCAGAAGCAAGATGTAGATGCGGTGGCAACCGTTGACTTCTACGTTGTGCAGCGAGGGTACCAACAGCGGTCGGTTCGGATGGAACATCCTCCGAACGTCTGTCGGTTGGGTCGGTGCCGGCCGTTGAAGATGGTCGCCACGAAGCGAAATCGAGAAGAGGAGGAGCGAGATATGGGCGACGACATGGTAACCGCAGCGTGGAACATCTTGAAAGGCAGCCTTCGGGTACAGGATGCCGCTCCAGTAGACGTCTTGGTGGGCGGGACAACTCGAGACACGGTTTCACAAGGACCGGCCTCCGTCACCGAATACTACGATCAGACCTCCTGTGTTTTCGGTTCAACAATTACAGACCTGGCCATCACCGCCAGTTGGATGTACGACGGGACGTCCATTGCAGGCTTCCGTGTTACATGCACCGACGGCATCGTGCAGATGGGGTCAACGGTCGACATCTCGGTTCAGGCAGGCCCTTCACACATTGACGACGCTGGGGTTGCTCATCTGCCCTATCAGATAGTGGTCGCGTTCACCAATGTTACGGGCGGAGCGCAGCAAACCACCATCTCGGCGGAGGCCGCAGGCGACGGTGGCGGGCGCAGTCTTGAATCGGCGGCTTAGATTCAGAACGCGATCAGCGCGTCAGCGAGTAACTCGCGAAAGCCCCTGATGATTTAACGAAACCGGACACTATAGTCCACGCAACCTGCCCTAAGGAGGCACAAAATCATGACAAACGACGCACCCATCGCTCTCGGACCGCTCTTTGGGCCTGACTTCCTTCTAGTCACGGTAAATGATGACACTAAAACTCCATATACATTGGAAATCTATCCGGATGCCAATAACGCTCTCCTAAGAGCTAACCACTTGCCGCAGCAGTACTACTTCGTTCCACAGCGCATTTACCTGGCAAAAAAGCAGGATGCACCAGCCGACTTCGATTTCGGCATGACCGTCTTCAAGGGCCTGATGACGACGGAAGACACGATCGGAATTACGGCCGCGCAAACCTCCGGGGGCGATGTTGAAGCGGGTGGTGGATTCTGCACGTTCTCGACCACCTTTGCGATTCCCGACACCGTCATCAAGAACGCAATTACCGCCCTGAAGAATGGCGCCTTCGATAAGCAGGCTCCGGCTCGGCTCGGTTCCTACATGACGCGCGGGGCGGGAGATCCCGATCCTTTGCTTGGCATCGTGCCAATTCTGGACAATGACGTCTCCATCTCAATTCCGCAGTTTGGGCCGGGCGGAAATGCGGCTGCGCCTATGTGGGCCAGCGCTCAAAATGCCAAGAAGGGCAGCCTGGAAGCGACTGGCATCAGCAGCTTTCTGGTCAGCTGCAATCAACTCGCATCCGGTGCAATCGCAGGATCGCTGAAGGCCGGGGTTTCGCCGTTTATGGTCAATTACCAGCTCAGTGAGCAGTTTTACTTACCCGCTTGCGAAGTTGATGTGACCATCGACATGGATAAGGTCTTCAGTTCGTTCTCCGCGTCCGTGGCGTTAGGCGCCTTCTTCAGTTCCTCCTCGTTTTCGGCGGCCTACTCGAATTGCGTGACCAGCGGAGCAATCATGACCGACATGAAGATAAACGAAGCCGCTCTGCCGGATGACCTTAAGCAGATGATCCTGCAGCAGTGTCAACAGATGCAGCAAAACGCCGTCAACTGGGTAAAAGATGAGATCTTCGACTGGAAACCGACCGACGGCGGCGACGCCCAGGCAAAGCCAGGCCTGCTGGGGAGCATCTTCGGCGGCGCCTCCGTTGCCATGAAGGCGACCTACCAGAAGCGGAGCATACACGTTCGTCAGACGCTCATACTCGACACGACGATGGCCAAGACCGATACCAAATCTGGCGATCTCACTGACCTTGAGCCCGCCATTAAAGCGAACCTGAACAAGTACCTCGCCATCGTCGACATCGGTGAGTACTTCAAGAAGATGCAAGTGGCCGCGACCAATGCGATCAATTGGAGCGAGAAACTTCCTGACGGTACCAACCTGGCAGACCCGGTTCTCTCGGCCATGCTGGAAGTCAGTTATCCCGATTACGATCAGCCTCTCGATGCTCAGGGAAACCCCAACTTCAAGACTCTCGGCCAGGGCTATCATTACGTCGCTGGTCAAGGCACCGCGGGTACAAGCGGGTTATCGCAGTGGGGCGCCAACAATCCCAGCGACATAATCAATGTTTCGTTTCTTCGTCTGGACCAGCAACTGAAGCAGTGGCCGCCCGATCAAGTCAAAATCCGAAAGACGCTGATCTTCGACGGGAACGATCCTCGCGTCGACCTCACCGGAAATAAAACTCAAGTTGTGATCGAGACCACCGCCAGTGACCACACTCCGGTGCTCGATTCGAACGAAGTCGGGTATATTTTCGTGCACTTTACGTGTAGGCCGCTTCCGCCTAACGTGACCGTCGTCGTCAACACAACCCTAGGTGCTCGTAGCGACACCATCACGATTACGAGTCAAAACCAAAAGAACGCCCTTTGGGAGATCTTCTCCGATAAGTACATCGGCCAGACCTCTTTTCAGTATGCGGTCCAGGTAACTGTACAAGGCCCGGACTTCACGGACAATGCCATCGTTTATCAGTCCGCGAAGCCGATTACCGTACCATTGCAGCCGGGTCGTGTTAAGTACAACCCGCTTCTGCTCCTCACTTTGCCCGACGCGCCTGCCGATCAAGCCGCCGCCATCAATGACTACATCAAGCGTTATATGCAGCAGCCTCCGGCTGTCGCCGCATAGGAGGTAGCAGATGACAACTGGCAAAGCACCGATACAGCCGAAGGCCCATGCAACCCAGCCGGTACGTCC
>JBAWAI010000397.1:0-9154 GCA_049589215.1 Terriglobales bacterium
TCTCCATGCCGTTCACATGCACCCGCCCACGCACGTAGGATTCGGTTTTGTTGACCACATCATGCACAAAGCGGCTCTGCAATCCGTTGTCATATCCGACCGCGTTATCGGTGTAGATCGTGCTACCAAACTTCACACTCTTGAGAATCTCATTCTGCAATGTCTCGCGGGTCACGTTGGGAACGACCGTAGCGCGAACCTTGCGGAGATTGCGGTCAAGGATGCCTTGCACGATGGTCTTGTTCTTATATGGCCCATTGCCATCGACTTTGGCGCGGCGTCCCTTGTGCATGTTCTTTACTACTCCGCCGACAAAAGTCTCGTCCACTTCGCATTCGTTGCCTTCGCCGCCGATCTTGCTAGTCCACGTCCGGCCCTTCATAACTTCGCGGATGCGCTGCAACATAAACCACGCCGTCGTTTGAGTAACTCCCAGAGCGCGGCCCAATTCGTGAGAACTGATTCCGTTCTTAGCATTCGCCAGAAGCCAGAATGCGGCCATCCACTTATCAAGAGTGATCGGAGAATCTTCCATGATCGTCTTAACCTTGATGGTGAACTGGCGCTTGCAGGCGTAGCAGAACCACAGCTTGCGCGTCTTTACGAACGAGTTCTTTGCGGCTCCGCAGCGCGGACAGACAATGACGCCATCCGGCCATCGCAGCTTGACGGCATAAGCGAAACAGCGGTCAGGGTCAGAGAAGTAGGTGATCGCTTGTTGAAGGGTTTTAGGAGTGGCGTCCATGTAGAAAACGATACCAGAAGCGCACATGTGTGTCAACTAGTTTATTACCTTTTGCGGGAAATTCCCGGCAAAGTATTGAGCGGGAACTGGTTACAGGCAAAGTATTCATTCTTAATCAGTTAAGTCGTGGGCGCTTTCCGTGAACGCTATCGGGCAAGTTGGCCGGGACCCGGGGCGCTCACGATTTATGTGTTGCATACTTCCAGTATAGGAGAGGGTGTCAAGGGATTGGCTGGGGAAATTCCGTTGCTCTTTTCGTGTACGTACGATATTGCAAAGACAATGTTTGGGCCGGTGGCGGCGAACTGCAGATGCAGAATCGTTCTCAGAGAGTCGATCTCAGAGAGTTATTCGTAGCGGAGGGCCACGATGGGATCGACCGCCGCTGCTCTGCGCGCGGGGATGTAACAGGCTAGCAGCGCGGATGCGATCAGAAGCAGTATGACGGCGGCGAAGGTCAGTGGATCGGTCGGCGTGACTCCAAATAGCAGGGACTGCACGGTTCGCGTGAGGATCAGCGAACCGACGAGACCGATCGCGACGCCTATTAGGATGGTCCGCAATCCCTGGCCGAGGATCATTCTTTGGACGTCGCGCGAATCGGCGCCGAGCGCGACCCGCACTCCAATCTCTCGCGTGCGACGACTAACGGAGTAGGCCATCACGCCAAACACGCCCGCCGTCGCCAGTAGTAATGCGGTGATTCCAAAGAAGGCGATGAGAATCAGATTGAACGTGCGCGAACCGAGCGATGCAGAATAGATTTGTGGAAAGGTGCGAAACGCGGCGGGAATCTCGGGATCGATGTCGCGCAGAATTCCGCGAGCGGCCGAGGTGACTAACTGCGTGTCAGCATCGCTGAGCATCGTTATGGTAATCGCGGCGCGCGGGCGTTGCAGCAAATTTACGTAGACAGTCGGGCGGGGAGGCGCTTCGAGGCCGTATTCGCGGACATCGCCGACGATGCCGACAATGGTCAGCAAACGCAGGTCGCCATCCATATTGCCAAATTCAATGGTGTGGCCGATGGGATCCTGTCCCGGCCAGCGTTCGCGGGCCAGTGAATCGCTGATGACGGCCACGTGCGGCGCATCCGGCACATCGCGCTGGTCAAACATTCGCCCTCGAAGCAGAGGAATTCCTAGAACCTGGAAATAATCATCGGTGGCCACGCCGAAATCCGCGTTGCCGATGCGCTCTTTCTGCTGAAACAGCGAGTCGAAACCGTCGAGGGTTTTGGGAAGTTCGTTCTGCGTCATCAGCAGAAACATTCCGTCGGGAAGCCCGCCGTCCATGGGCAGGCCGCTGGTCGCGCCAACTTTGCGTACGCCGGGGATTTGCCTGAGCCGGTCAATCAACTGCGAATAGAAAATTGCTTGTGACGCCTTTGCTTTGGGGTCATCCGCCCAGGGAAGAGAGATGTCCATGGTGACAATCTTGTCGACGCGGAACCCGGGATTAACTTCGAGGACTTTCATGAGGCTGCGGCCGAACAAGCCCGCGCCCACGACGAGAACCAGCGTGATGGCAATCTGAGCGGCGACGATTCCGCGGCCGATGCGCTGGCTGCTTTGCGAACCGGCCTGTCCGCGCCCACCTTCTCCGAGCCCCTCGCGCAAGTCGCCTGAGGTAGCACGCAGGGCGGTGAATGCTGCGAGGCCGACCGCAACCGAGGTCGAAAGGAGCACCGCGAAAAGGAGGACGGGAATATTGATGGAGACGCTCTCGAGCCGTGGCAGATTCTGCGGCGCCAGCGCAATTAACCCCTTCACACCCGAGTACGCGGCCAGCAGGCCGAGGCCTCCGCCGAGAAACGACAGCAGCAACGCTTCGGCCAGAAACTGGCGAATCAAACGCCCGCGAGCGGCACCGAGCGCGCTGCGGATCGCAAGCTCGCGCGCTCTGACCGAGGCTTGTGCAAGCAGCAAGTTGGCAACATTCGCGCACGCAACCAGAAGAAGAAATCCCACCGCTACGAGCAGAACCCAGAGCGCGGGACGAGCTTTGCCGGTGATCGAATCCTGAAGCGGCAAGACAACGCCATCTTTGAGGAGGTAGTCATTCTGGCCGCTCGAGGTATCGTGAATGCGGCGCGCGATCGCGCCGATGTCAGCATTGGCTTGCTGGACTGTAACTCCGTCGCGAAGCCGCGCCACCGCATTGTAGTTATGCGCGGTTCTGCTCCGACTTTCGCCTTCAAGATCGGTGGGCAGCCAAAAGGTGGCTTCGGACGGAAACTGGAAACCTTCGGGCAGCACGCCGATGACAGAGAAGGGGACGTTATCGACCTTCAAGTGCAACTGCGAGAAGTCGGTAACCGAGCCGAGATACTGCTTCCAATATCCAAAACTGACAAGTGCGACAGGCGCGGCTCCTTTCGTCGCATCGGCGCCGCTGAACTCACGTCCGATGACCGGGTGAACACGAAAGACGTTGAAGAAATCGGGTGATACGCTGGCCACCGTTGTTCGCGTTGGCTGCGAGGCTCCGGCAACCGACGCAATGTTGTCGCTGTATTTGGCAATCGCCTGGAAGCTGTGATTGAGGTCGCGGAAGTCGTCGAAGTTAGGGTCCGCGAGGCGGGACCACGTACCGTTGGTGTTGACTTCGAAGACGGCCATGATTCGGCCGGGATCGGTGTACGGCAACGGCTGCAGCAACACTCCGTAGACGACGCTGAAAATTGCCGTGGTCGCCCCGATGGCGAGCGCGAGCGTGAAAACCATGATGGTGGTGGAACCAAGGTTCTTGCGGAACTGGCGCAGCGCAAATCTGAGATCGTGGACCAAGGCTTTATAGCTCCCACGCCCGGACGAAGAACAGAACTGGGCCTATTAAGGTGACTGCAAGAACCCAGCCAATGCCGAGCCCGGCTAAATGATTGGCTCGAATATGATTCCTGCGATTGAGGTGGGGTGGCGGAGTGTCCATTCCTATGTTCTGTTGTCCGAAAGCGAACAGCGAATTCGGTGCGATGGATTGGTTGTTCGGCCTTGTGGCGGATCGATGCAAGAGTTCCCTGACGCTCTCTACCCCCGCTCCCGGCCCTCGCGCACAATTCTTACCAGATCGTTACTGGACATCTTTATCTTCACGCCACTCACATCGAGCGGCGATGCCTTGGATTTGCGTGCCGGCAGGATTCTAAAGACTGCGCCGTCGCGGCGACGGATTTCAACTGCTCCGTCGCGTTCGGCTTCCGCAAGTACCGTGGCAAAATTTCCGCGAGCTTCTGAGTAGGTATAGGATTTCATCGAGCGGTCACCTCCAGGACGTCGAGCTTCAGTTCGCGGGCACGCGCTCTCAATCCGCCGTCTAAGGTGAGGATTGGCGCTCTCTGATTGAGGGCACATGCGATCACATACGCGTCGTATGCGTAAACGTTTAGTTTTGCCGACAACTGAACAACCTGCCTCAACGCCAGATCGGTCAGGCGAATGGGTATCGCGGCGTACGCTTCCAAGAGGGTCAGTGCTTCGTCCAGGGCAATCGCCCTGCGTTTGAACATCGCAGAAAGCGCATTGCCCACTTCCCAGTGAACCGAGGATGGGGCTACCAGCGTCGCGCCGCGAGTGAGCCGGACCAATTCCGGCTTTTCTGGCTGCTCGGCAATCACGGCGAGAATCGCGGACGCGTCGATCACAATCTCCACGGCCTTAATATATCACATGTACAATTGTACAACAACGATTAAATGAAGCCTAATTCTGGCGCGGACCGCACGAGCAAAATGGCTCCCCTCGTTGCTCAGCGCGCGCCGAAAGAACTACCATACTTTCATGCCAGTCGAAGCTGAAGTCTCTACTACTCCGAAACCTAGTATTCGCGCGCCTCGTGGGTCTGCGCTTTCCTGCAAGGGTTGGCAGCAGGAGGCGGCTATGCGGATGCTTATGAACAATCTTGATGAGGAGGTTGCGGAGAGACCGCAGGATCTTGTGGTTTACGGCGGGACGGGGAAGGCGGCGCGGAATTGGGATTGTTATCACGCGATTGTACGGGCATTAAAAGCACTTGATAACGATGAGACTCTGCTGGTGCAGTCGGGAAAGCCGGTGGGCGTTTTCAAGACGCATGAGTATGCTCCGCGGGTGCTGATTGCGAACTCGAATCTGGTGGGGCATTTTTCGACCTGGGAGAAGTTTAACGAACTGGAGCGGGCCGGACTGATGATGTATGGGCAGATGACGGCGGGCTCGTGGATTTATATCGGGTCGCAGGGGATCGTGCAGGGGACTTATGAGACGTTCAATGCGGCTGGGGACAAACATTTTGGCGGCGATTTGAGCGGCAAGCTGATTGTTTCGGGCGGCATGGGCGGGATGGGTGGAGCGCAGCCTTTGGCGGCGACTATGACGGGCGCGGCGTTTCTGGGGATCGATGTCGATCCGGAACGTATAAAGAAGAGGCTGAAGACGGGGTATTGCGATTTTCTGGTCAACACGCTCGACGAGGCGCTGCGCATTCTGAAGAACGCGGTGCGGAAGAAAGAAAATGTTTCGGTGGGGCTGGTGGGCAATTGCGCGGATATTATTCCGGAGCTGGCAGAGCGCGGCGTGGTGCCGGATATCTTGACGGATCAGACTTCGGCGCACGATCCGCTGAATGGGTATGTGCCGAACGGGATGACGCTGGAAGCGGCGCTGGAGTTGCGGGCGCGGGATCCGCGGGAGTATCAGGAGCGGTCGCTGGATGCGATGGCGCAACATGTGGAGGGGATGTTGCGGCTCCAGAAGATGGGGTCGGTGACGTTTGATTATGGAAATAATATTCGGACGTTCGCGTTTCAGCGCGGGGTGAAGAATGCGTACGACTTTCCGGGATTTGTGCCGGAATATATTCGTCCGCTGTTTTGCGAGGGGCGCGGACCGTTCCGGTGGGTGGCGCTGTCGGGCGAGGCGTCGGATATTGCGGTGACGGATGATCTGGTGCTGGAGTTGTTTCCGGAGAATCGAAGTTTGCGGCGATGGATTGAGCTGGCGCGGAAGCGGATCAAGTTTCAGGGATTGCCGGCGCGGATTTGCTGGCTGGGATATGGCGAGCGGGCGCAGTTTGGGCTGGCGATCAATGATCTGGTGAAGTCGGGGAAGATCAAAGCTCCGATTGTGATTGGGCGCGATCATCTGGATTGCGGGTCGGTGGCGTCGCCGTTTCGCGAGACGGAGAGCATGAAGGATGGGTCGGACGCGGTGGCGGATTGGCCGCTGCTGAATGCTTTGGTGAATACGGCGGCGGGGGCATCGTGGGTGTCGATTCATAATGGCGGCGGCGTGGGGATTGGATATTCACTGCACGCGGGACAGGTGACGGTGGCGGATGGGACGGAGATGATGGCGAAGCGGATTGAGCGCGTGTTGACGACTGATCCGGGGATGGGCGTGATTCGGCATGTGGACGCGGGGTATGAGGACGCGCGGGAGTTTGCAGGGAAGACTGGCGTTAGGGTGCCGATGGGGGAGTAGTCGTTGGTCGATAGTCGTTTGTCGTTCGCGCGGCCATGGAACGGCCTGGGCGCTTGGCCAACGGCGAATCCAGTCGCAGGAAAAGTGAATTGCTCACTGCGCTTGGAATGACAACCCTGTTATTGTGATTTCGTGAAATCGAACCCGATTTTGCTCGTGAACATTGGACAACTTCTCACCTTGCGATCGGAAACTCCCGGTCCGCGACGCGGCGCTTCCCTTTCTGAGCTTGGCATTATTAGTGATGCGGCTGTGCTGTGCATTGGCGGAAAGATTGTTTCTGTCGGGAGCACGAAAGACGCGCTGCGCGATCCTTGGCTGAAGAAAAATCGGAAGAAGGTTACGGAGATCGATTGTTGCGGGCGCGTTGTGCTGCCCGGGTTCGTCGACTCGCACACGCACCCCGTTTTCGCAGGACCGCGGCTCATTGATTTTGAGAAGCGCATTGCGGGGGCGAGCTACGAGGAGATTGCCGACGCCGGCGGGGGTATCCGGTCGAGCATTGATGGCGTGCGTGCGGCCAGCAAGAATGCGCTCGCTGAGAAAGTCCTCGCTGCGCTGCGCTGCATGGCGGGGCACGGCACTACCACGGTGGAGGCGAAGTCCGGTTACGGGTTGAGCCTTGATTCGGAATTGAAGTCGCTGGAGGCAATTCGTGCTGCCGCGCAGAAGTGGCCCGGCACGGTGGTGCCAACTTTTCTGGGCGCGCACACTGTTCCGCCGGAATTTCGCGGACGCTCGCGCGAGTATGTTGAACTTGTCTGCCGGCAGATGATACCGGCGGTCGTGAGGCGCAAGCTTGCGAGCTTTGCCGACGTCTTCTGCGAGCGCGGGGCCCTCAGTGCGGACGAGGCCCGGCAGATTTTTCAAGCCGCCCAAAATAACCGGCTCGCCTTGCGCACCCACATCGGGCAGCTCAGCGAGACGCGTCTTGCGCAATTCCTGAAATTCGGGCCGGCGTCGCTCGATCACATGGATCACGTTAACGACGCGGACCTGCCGGCGCTGGCACGGAGCAACACGGTCGCAACGCTTGTGCCCGGAGCTAATTATTTTCTTGGTTTGTCCCGGTATCCGGATGCTCGCAAGTTTATTGCAGCCGGCGTCGCGGTCGCGCTGGCGACTGACTACAATCCCGGCTCGTCGCCGACGCTCAGCATGCCGATGGTGATGTCGCTGGCGTGCACACATATGAAAATGTCGCCGGCCGAGGCGATCGCCGCGAGCACCATTAACGGCGCATGGGCACTGCGCCTGGCTGATCGTAAAGGCACGATCGAACCGGGTAAAGACGCTGACCTCGCCATGTTCGACGTTGAGGATTATCGCGAGATTCCCTACTGGTTTGGGGCGAATCGCTGCGCGGCTACGATGCTGAATGGAATTATCAGCGAAACTTAGACGAGTGTATTGGATCCAAATCCGGGACGATTCTCGCGGCCTCCCCTAAGGATTAGCACTGGCCGCGGCATTCTGGCGCAAGCTGGGAGCGCGCGTCTCCCGCGAATTGTCGAGCGCGTTTTGAGGGAATGCCACCGCGTTGTTATAATTCACAAGTTCCGCATGCTCTCAGCGAATCGGCCGCGGTAGCGGCCTCCCGCCCAAGAAGAGCGCAGCCGGCGTGATTATGAGCCGAAGCTCTGCGCACAAGATGCGGAAGAAGTGGCCAGGTAGCTCAGGTGGTAGAGCGCAGCCCTGAAAAGGCTGGCGTCGGCGGTTCAACTCCGTCCCTGGCCACCATCATTCTAAATAACTTAGCGGCTTTTAGCTGAAATTTCCACCCCACGATCCAACCCACGATTCGGAGATCCGACCCACGATTTCTCACTGAACCTTCTCCGTGAGCAGGTGAATCCTGTCGCCCAACAACTGCTCCAGGAACTTGCCCTGTGCCTCGCGCATCGACTCCATGTCGGACTGTGCGTAGAGTTGCATCGTCGTCCCGAAATCCTCGTGACGCAACATCCCTTGCACGGTCTTTGCATCCACTTTCAGCTTCACGAGCGCTGTTGCGAGCGCGTGCCGCCGCCATGTACTACTTTGGGAACAATCGCTGGGGGGGCAATTCTCATCGCGACCAGTATCCATGCGGGACAAAATGCGGAGGTCACCCACCGAGTATGGACCCCTACCGGCACCGGAGAGAATTGTAACGGGGACATTTGCAATGCGACAGGGGAGGGTGGGGAGAGCGCACCTGAGGGAGGCGGGGATCCCGGCGGCCCGGGGGATACTGGCGCTGGGGGCGCTGCTCCTGGAGGCGGTGGAACGGCGAGTCCCGGCTCCGGAAGTCCTAGTCCAGGAGGAGGTGGGGGACTAACCCCATTGGTGGCGGAAGCATTTGGGACGAATGTGGTACCGCATGCATGGGACGCTTGGCTTGGGCATCGAACTTCTCAGCGGGTGCGGGCAGTGCGCTGACATTTGGACTCACCGACTTAGTCAATCATTTCACGGGAGCAGGTCAGCTAATTAATCGGAAGAGCGGGGCCTATTGGCTGGGTGTTGGGACCGGAACCGCAATAACCGCGTATTTGGGGCCGAGAGGTCCTGTGATCGGATTCAAGGGTATCTATAATGGCCGGAGTCCGATTGCCCCTCTATTTCGAATTGGATTCGGCAAGGCCCCAGGGGTTGGACTGGTATTCCGCGCAGCGAGCGGTGGTACACTCTGGGGGACGGGGATTCGGATATATGAGACTATGCATTGGTTAGACATCCCTATGAACGCTGCAGGTAAGATATTGGGATGGACGCTATGACAGAAGGGGGCCAAGAACATCCAACGGTTGAGCAAGAGTATCGCAACATCGTGGAAGGTGCGCTTCAGCGTGCGCATGCTGCGGCGGAGATCCTGACTAAGGCTGGGAAGCCTGGCGTGGATTTTAGCATCTCTGTCATTCCTCGAAATCCGCGAGCGGCGGCGATCAATCTCGAGGTTGTTGAGAGA
>JBAWAI010000398.1:0-7836 GCA_049589215.1 Terriglobales bacterium
GTTGAGTTACTGCTTTAGTGGGACATGGACGCTTGGTCGGATCCGGTCAGGGATATGGCGCTCTTTTTTCCCGCGAAGCGGATTTGCGCGACCGTGGCTTTGCCGCTGGCGTGGTCGATGACGGCTGCGTCGCTCTGCGATGCGCTATCGAGATCGATCATCTTGGCCGAGGCTTTGGCTACTTCTTTTTTTCCTTGCAGGAAGCTGAGTTCGAGGTTCGAGCCTGAGCCGGTCCAATGAATGTTGTAGTTGCCGGCCGGCAGCTGCTGGCCGTTGACGTCGACGGCTTCATCGAAATGAACGGAAGATTTGTTACTTGCGAAAGCACCCGTTGCGAGCAGCAGGGCCAGCCCGAGCACCACAGTCTTTGCCAGATTGGTGATTTTCATGATTCCTTCTTTCTGCCCGGTTTCTGGCCGGACATCTGGGCGGCTGGTTGGACGGGCGCACGCAGCGGTTGCGGAGGATTCAGCGCCGCGCAAAAACCGCTTGCTCGGGATGAGAATCAAACCTACAATGCGCCTGTCAGGGTGACGCAAAAAGACTCGGGCTTACACTCGATCTGCTTGCCGGGCTCGCCGCGCCAGGGCCGCCAAACCATGCGCGAGGTGAGTCCTGTCACCCTGCAAAACTTTCAGTTTCTAATTTGTGGTCGTTCGCTTTCTCTTTCTCCTTGCGCCGGAAGTTTTCTCTCGATACTTCCCCGCTCGTGTCTCCAGATACGAACCCGTTTGCAGGGAAGTTCCCGACTTCGTGATACCCGTTGGACGATTGAGCGGAGACGGCGTTATCAAGTCCACTCAGGTTTGCATTACGACATCGGCAGAGTGTCTAGTCTGCGCGACATACGCCTATTCCGTGGAGGCAACTCGGATGCCATCCGCTATTGGAACGCTAAGTGGCTTGAATATTGCGGACAGCGGCGAATAAAGCAGATTACAGGAGTTATGTGATGGCCTGGAACTGGACAATGGCGTCCGAGAATGGACATGGGTTAATGCGTTGCTCTGACTTCTTTTCACAAACCTTTAAACCTTCAACCTTAGAGCACACAGAGGTGCATAGAGGAGAGCACAGCATTGTTTTCGCGCCGATCGGCCAGAAAGATCAGCTAAGAAATTTTCAAAACGATCTTTCCGTAGTTTTTTCCCTGCTGCATCAGTGTGTACGCCGCGCGAGCTTCCGATAGCGGGAAGACGTTACCGATCACGGGATGGAGTTTGCCGGCGGCGAGCCACTCGGAGAGCTGGCGCCATGCAGAGTTCATCAGCTCGCAATTTTGACTTAGATAGCTGAGCCAGAGGCCGTGAACGCTGGCACCCTTGGGATAAAGGATGCGCGTGTCGATGATGGGAGTTTCACCGGTGGCGGCGCCGTAGACTATGACGCGTCCGAAGTCGGAGAGGCAGCGGACACTTTTGGCGACATGCTCGCCGCCCAGCATTTCGAAAACGGCGTCGACACCTTTGCCCTGCGTTTGTTCTTTGATGGCTTCGACGTAATCTTTTTGCTTGTAGTTGATGCCGTGCTGAAGGCCGAGTTCGCGGACCCTGGCCAATTTTTCTTCGGACGATGAAGTGCCGTACATTTCGATGCCGAGAATTTTTCCGATCTGCACGGCGGCGGTGCCGACGCCACCAGCGACGGCGTGAATGAGAATGCGAGCGGGCTGGTTTTTATTTTTATCGATATCGGCGAGACCGGCCTTCCAGTATGCGAAGTAGGCGGTGAAGAAATTTACCGGGAAGGCGGCGGACTGATCGGCGGTCCAGTTGGCGGGCACCGGCCAGAGAAGAGCGGTGCGAGCGGCGGTTTGCTCGGCAAAAGCGGCCCACTGGGTGTAACCCATGACGCGGCGGCCGGAGGGATCGGTGCCGGCGAATTCGCGCCCGGCGATGAGGGGAGGCTTGGGAGTGCCGGCGTAGCCGCCCTCGGTGGTCATGAGATCGGCGAAGTTGAGGCCACCGGCTTCGACTTTGACGAGAACCTGATCGGGGCCGGCGTTGGGATCGGCGACGTTTTGGATTTCGAGAACTTCGGGGCCTCCGAAGCGGGGGATAACCAGGGCGCGCATGGGGAGAAGTGTAGTTGAAGAAGGCGGAAGTCAAAAGTCAGACTGAAGAAGTTTTGGGATCAAAGCTCGCGGGTGTCTGGTCACTCTTTATCGCCCCGGATTTTGTGCTCGCACGGGCGAGGCGCCCGTGCCTCCGTGGAGCGGAATATAATCGGAATCAGCTTGGGGACGTTGCTGTCTGGCGTTGCCTCTTAGCGCAGCTTCTTAAACATTGCCTCTCACTGACAAATTCGGGCGATCGATTCACGATCTGCGGATCTCAATTACGGATCGGTGTAATTACCGGTGCGTTTATTGCCGGACTGGGACGAACGGAGCGGTTTATTCGGAGTTGCCGTTTGCTGATTACTTGCGCATGGCGCGGGTGCTGGTTTCGCTGGGGGTTACCAAGATTCGGTTGACCGGCGGCGAGCCGCTTTTGCGCAAGGGGATTGTTGAGTTTGTGCGCGAACTGGCGGGGGTGCGGACGATTGCAGGCGCGAAGCCTGAAATTGCTCTTACTACCAACGGACATTTGCTGGCGGAGATTGCGCAGCCGTTGAAGGATGCGGGCCTCGATCGTGTGACCGTGAGCATGGATGCGGTCGATCCGGAGCGGTTTGCGCGGATCACTCGTGTGCCGAATGGATATGACAGTGTGCTGGCTGGGGTGCGGGCGTCACGGCGGGTCGGGCTTGATCCGGTGAAGGTGAATTGCGTTTTGCTGCGCGGGTTCAATGAAGATCAGGTGATTCCGTTTGGGATGTTCGCGCGCGAAGAAGGCGTGGTGGTGCGGTTTATCGAGTTCATGCCGCTGGAGGAAGACCGGGTGTGGACGCCGGCGACGGTGGTGACGCTGGATGAGATTGTGGCGCGGATGTCGGAGTATCGGCCGCTGGTTGAGATCGAGCATGGGCGCAGCGAAACGGCTCGGCGCTATCGATTCGACGATGGCGTGGGGGAGATCGGGATTATTGCGCCGGTATCGCATCCATTTTGCGGGCAGTGTAGCCGGATTCGGATTACGTCGGATGGCAAGCTGCGGACTTGCCTGTTCTCGGTATGGGATCACGATTTGTATGAATTGATGCGGCGCGGAGCTTCGGACGCCGAGCTGGCGGAGTTTATTGTTGGCGTCGTCGAGAAGAAAGAAGAGCGGCACCATATTGGGGAGGCGGGATTTGTGCCGGCTTCACGGACTATGGTGCATATTGGGGGATAGGGTTTCTGCCGTTTGTCGATAGTCGTCAGCCTTGGGCAGAGCCGGTTATGCCGCCTAGGAATTATCGGTCCAAAATAAGAAGGGCGGCCTTTTGAGCCGCCCTGTCCATTGAATTGTGAAGCGGTTTTAGACGCCTTTGACGTTTTCTGCCTGCCAGCCCTTGGGGCCTTTGACTACGTCGAACTGAACTTGTTGTCCTTCTTGCAGGCTGCGGAAACCGTTGGCCTGAATGGCGGAGAAGTGAACGAAAACGTCCTCGCCGTTCTGGCGGCTGATAAATCCATAGCCTTTAGCGTCGTTAAACCACTTTACTGTGCCTTGTTCTGCCATGGTGATACTGTGTTCCTTTTGTGATGAAGTATGCGCTGGAGCTCGCAGGGTAGTGCAGGCAGGTCACGCCGTAGAGCGGGGTACTGCTTACAACCACAAAAGAGCAAACGCGCGAAAAGTATAGCAAAACGGCTACGCGAAAAACCAGCGTTTTTGGCCTGCGGCGGCCTCGTCCGTGCGTGCCCAAGGTCACCAAAAGCGGCGAATCCAAAGGGTTTCTGGTAGGAACGGATTGCCTGATGGGCTGGCAAAATTGTCGGGAGCGATCTTGTTTGTCCGGTCTTCAGAGTCTGTATCTGATTGAAACAGAAGAACAATCCTCTTTGGCTGGCGCCTTGCTATTCACGGTATGGCTGATCAAGCCCTCGGAGGATGCCAATGCTGAGCATACGCGTCGAGAATTTTACCGACCTGGCGGTGGTTGAGTGCCAGGGCAGGATCACTCATAGCGACGCGGTGTTCAAGCTTCGCGACGCGGTGCAATCGCAGGACGATTCGCGCGTCATCGCGCTGGATCTCTCGGAGGTCGAAGCGATTGGCGGCGGCGGACTTGGCATGCTGGTTTTTCTGGAGCACTGGGCGCGTGAGAACGGCATTCGACTGAAGTTGTTTAGCCCGTCGGATCGAGTGATGGAGGCGCTGGCTCCGTACCAGTCGATGGCGCACTTCGAGATCGCCAACATTCAGGAGATGATCGGGCTGCTGTCGCAATATGACTTCCCGCAGGGCTACGCGGCATAAGTCGTATTTTCTCGAGACTTGAATTAAGTGTGAGTGGGGCGCGATCGACATCGTGCCCTTTTCTTTTTCGTGTCACTTATTGACTCTCATTCGCTTCGACTACAACCAGGTTTAACGTGATCTTGTTTTAACGTTGTCTTGTTTCGGCAACGGCCCCATCGCTGGCGGATTTCCCTGGTTGCGGGCTTTTCTTTTTGTCGCGGGTCATTCATCATCAGATTCATGGACATTCGCAAGACTTTATTCACATTCGCCGGCGGACTTTTGCTGGTTGGGCTGGCACAGCATTGCCGGGCCGACCTGATTGACGATGTCCGGATGCGGATTGCCGGAAACTCATTTGCCGCGGCTGACGCGGAGTTGCGCGACTACAAAGCGCAGAAAGGGGCGACCCCCGAGTATGTAGAGGCGCTTTCGTGGATGGCGCGGGGCGAGGCGGCGGCAAAAGAGTGGGATCAGGCGGCGGCCTATGCGCGGGACACGCGCGCGCTCGCAGAACAGCAGCTCGCGAAACGAAAGCTGGACGCGGAGCCGCATCTGCCGATGGCGCTGGGTGCTGCGTATGAAGTGCTGGCGCAGGAGATGGCTGCCAAGGGTCAGCAGGAGGCGGCGATCCGGTTGCTGCGGACGGCGCTGGCGAAGTATGGGACGACTTCGATTGGTCCGCGGCTACAGAAGAACTTGAATGTGCTGGCGCTGGTGGGGCGGGCGGCTCCGGCGATTGAAGAGACGCAGTATCTGGGGCCAAAGCCGGTGGCGCTGACCGCGCTCAAGGGGTCGCCGGTGCTGTTATTTTTCTGGGCACACTGGTGCGGAGACTGCAAGGCGGAAGTTCCGGTGATTGCGCGGTTGCGGCAGGAGTTTGGGCCGAAAGGGCTGGTGGTGATCGGGCCGACGAAGCTTTATGGATACGCGGCGCAGGGCGCGGATGCGGCGCCGGCGGCGGAACGGAGTTACATCGAAGCGGTCCGGCAGAAGTATTACGCGAGCCTGCTGGATATGCCGGTGCCGTTGAGCAAGCAGAATTTCAAGAGTTATGGAGCGAGCACGACGCCCACTCTGGTGGTGCTGAATCGCGCGGGGCAGGTGGCGATGTACCATCCGGGGGCGATGACGTACGAGGAGCTGCAGGCGGCGATTGAGAAGGTGGAGTGAACGCTGCTAGCTTATCTTTAGATTTCAGATTGCAAACCTAAGAATCAGGGCTAAGAACCAGAGGTAATCTCCGTTCTGATTTCTGTTTTTGGCCCGCGTTCGACTTCGAAGGCGATTCCTCGCCGCTTCCCTTGCCTGCCGGAATCTCTACAAGCAATAACCTATGACTTAAGTAATTTGTTCAATTCAACACAAACTTACAATCTATGTTGAGCAGTCGCAACGACCGATGAGTTGGTGAACGCTGGGGAGCGCTTGTGAAGCGGTGATTTGATCCGGCAGCGCTCTTTTTGTCAGTACTCTGTCGGGACTTTGTCCCGAAGACTTTGGCTGATAACTAACGCCTAGGTCAGGCATGGCGTATCACCGATTTTCAGGAGCGTAATCGTGGAGTCACACGCGTCTATGACCACTTTGAGGAATCCGAGCCCCGGAGACTCTGGCTTTTGTGGGGTACCGTCCGACCCGAGTTTTTACAAGGAGTTGCTCGATCACATGAGCGACGGAGTCTACTTTGTAGACCGGGACCGGAGGATTTTGTATTGGAACGAGCGGGCGTTTCGATTGACCGGATATAAGTCCGAAGACGTGATGGGCCGATTTTGCCAGGATGAGGTTGTGTGCCACGTGGACGCCGCGGGAAAGAGCCTGGGCCGCGAGGGGTGTCCTTTAACGGCCACGATTAATGATGGGACGGCGCGCGAAGCGCAGGTGTTTTTGCGGCACAAGCAGGGACGGCGGGTTCCGGTGCTGGTGCGAGTGCAACCGATTCATGGAGACGACGGGTCGGTGGTGGGCGCGGTGGAGATTTTTACCGACGAGACGGCGCGGCTGGCGGCGGCGCGCAGAACGAAAGAGATGGAGCGGCTGGCTTTTCTGGATCAGCTGACGCAGTTGCCGAACCGGCGGTATCTGGAGATGTCAGTCAAGACGGCGCTGACGGAATACCAGGTGCACGGCGATTCTTTTGGAGTGCTGGTGATTGACCTGGACTGGTTCAAGGCAATCAACGACGGCTTCGGGCATGCGATTGGAGACCAGGCGCTACAAGAGGCGGGCAAGACGTTGATCGGCGCGCTGCGAACGACCGACATCGTGGGGCGGTGGGGCGGCGACGAGTTTCTGGCGGTGGTCCGGCATGTGGACGTCGATATTGTGAAGCGACTGGCGGAGCGGTGTTGCGCGCTGATGGCACGGACCGGCATGACGAACGGAGATGGGACGCAGGTGGCTTTGTCGGTATCGGTAGGCGGAGCGGTGTCGGTTCCGGAGGATTCCGCGGACTCGCTGATTAAGCGCGCTGACGAGTTGATGTATCGGAGCAAGGCAGCGGGGCGGGGACGGGCGGCGGTAGGGTAGGTTTTGCGGCCAGAACTTACCTCAGCGGCTAAAGCCGCTTTCAGGAGAATGCGCTTATCGCAGCGGTGAACCGCTGCGCCACCCAAAAACACTTCACCAAAAACACTTCCTCAAAACGCACCCAGCAAAAAATGCCTTTCAAAGCTGCGTCGCGCGACTTAGTGGTACGACTGAAGTTGTGCCCTTCCCAACCCAGACTCTCCCAAGAACGAAGCTGAGTTTTTCAGCAGGCTGCTAGAGGGCTGCCGCCTGGTCGCGGCGGCGGGCCTGAATTTCTATGTAGACGTTTACCAGCGAGACGGCGGCGGGCGTGACGCCTGGGATGCGCGAGGCCTGGGCGAGGGTTTGCGGTTGGATCTTGCGGAGCTTCTCCTGCATTTCGCGTGAGAGGCCGCTGACCGACTGGTAGTCGAACCAATCAGGGATGTGGCGATGCTCGGCTTTTTTCAGGCGGTCGATGGCACGCTGCTGCTGGTCGAGATAGCCGGCGTATTTGATTTCAGTTTCGATGGATTTTAGTTCGTTGCGGACGGCCGAAGAAATCTCTACCACAGAGGACACTGAGGTCACAGAGGAATTCCGGGCAAAGAATTCGGGGGCTAGCTTTTTTAGTACTGACGTCAAGTGCTCTGCCGCAATCTCGGGCCGCTTCAAGAGTTGGGCTAATGGCTGGCCAATCGCAGAGGATAGGTCTCCCGCTGCCGGGCAATCCTGTTCGATTTGAGCCGCCGTCGCTGAATTGAGCTTCGTGCGCTCGAGCAACTGCTTCATCTCTTCTATACGTGTTTGCTTGGCTTGAAAGTCTTCCCAGGCTTGGTCGTTGATGAGACCTATGCGGCGCCCATGCGGAGTCAGGCGGCGGTCGGCGTTGTCGATTCTCAGGTGCAGGCGGAATTCCGCGCGCGAGGTGAACATGCGATAGGGCTCGTTGGTGCCCTTCGAGATCAGATCGTCGATGAGGATCGCGGTGTAGGCT
>JBAWAI010000399.1:0-3344 GCA_049589215.1 Terriglobales bacterium
GTTCAGGACGACCACGTCGGGTTTCAGTCGCTGCGCTTCGTCGACCGCTTCGGCGCCGTCGCGGGCTTCGCCGCAGACCTCGAAACGCGGATGGGAATCCAAAATGTGCCGCACGCTTTTTCTGATAAGCGGATGATCATCCGCCACGAGAATTCGCAGGCGTCGATCATGCAGCGGTTGCGAGCTTGTGCGCAGATCGCCGGCGGACACAAGATAAAAATAAGGAGGTGGAACGCGGCAGGCCCATACAGCGCAAATCGTATTAGCTAAGAAAAAGATGCCTAGTTCAAAGCGGCAGAGACGTTGCACGATCGAGCCGCCCCAACGTGGTTGGGTTGTGCCGGCGTCTCATTATCAAGCCGTAGTGATAACGCCTGGCACGCTTGCTTGTAGAGACTTAGTCTCGCTCTTGTCCTCGGGCGATGCGCTTTTCGGGAGCGGGATAGTCGCGAAAATGCGGGTCCCAGAGCTATTCGACTCGATATTCATCGTCCCTTCGAATTGACGCAGGCGTTCCCGCATACCTCCTATTCCAACACCTGAGCGTCCTGATTGGATCTCAGCCATCCGTTCGGACGACATTCCCTTTCCATTGTCCCGGATATCCAAAGTGATCTGATTCGATTCTCGATCTATTCGGATCGAAGCGGTCTTGCTTTCTGAATGCCGGTGAATGTTTGTCAAAGATTCCTGCACCAGCCGGAAGATCACAAGTTCCAATTCGCCAGGTAGCCTTCCAAACTGTTCCGAAATCTCAAAGTGGACTTCCAGCCCGCTGCGTTCCCGAATCCCTTGTAGATACAAAGTGATCGCGGAATATAATCCACTCTCATCCAACAGAGGCGGATGCAATAGATAAGAGGTCGTGCGTATTTCCCGATGCAACTGTTGAACGGTTTTTTGGATTTTCTCAATCTTCGAGGCAACCTCGGATGATTTGCACCCCGCCTCTTGCATGAATAGTTCAAGGTTTATGTCAAGTACAGTCAATGTCTGACCAACGCTGTCGTGCAATTCGCGCGCAATATGCCGGCGTTCTTGATCCTGATTTCTCAACAACCGCCAGGAGAGCTCTCGAACTTGGCTGGATTGCTCCTCCAGTTCGCGCGTACGAGCACGCACTTCTGCATCTAGCGTTTGGGCCAGTTTGCGGAAATTGTCCTCTGCCTCTTTGCGAGCAGTTACGTCGCTGGCTGCACCGAACCACTCCAGGATCTCGCCGTTTCCATTGAGTAGCGGAACCGCTCGCGAGTAAGTCCAGCCCAACGTCCCGTCCGCTCGGCGGACGCGATGTTCAAGCTGGAACGGATTCCTTGTCCGCACAGCGTCGCGTATCGCTTGCAACACAAGCGGCTGATCGTCAGGGTGAATATATTCGTTTAGCCAATCGCTCCTCGGTGCGCCCGTATCCGCAACGAAGCCCCTTCCGTCGAGCTGGCCCAACTCGCTCCAGTCGGGACTCATGCGATAAACCACGTCAGAACTGGCGTTCACGAGTGCGCGGAACCGCTCTTCGCTCCGCCGCAGCAATTCCTCCGCGTGCTTCCGTTCGGAAATGTCGGCCGTAACAGCCAGATGCACAATCGTTGCATCCGGATTTCGCAAGGGTGCGGCGTGGGTTTCCATGTGCCGCCGTTTACCCTCTAGCCCAATGATGTCGAACTGTAGTGAGCCCTGCTCGCCCCGGCAGATCCTTTCGTTAAAAGCTTTGAACCGGTTCCGATCCTCCGGCGCAATCAGGTCATAAACACTCTTGCCAACCACTTCGTCTGCGGAACGGGCACCAACCATCTCCAGGCCGGGGCTATTCATGTGCAACAACGTACCATCCGCTGACATCAGTTTGACGCACTCAGGAGTGGTTTCAACAATCGCCCGGAAACGTTCTTCGCTTTCTCGCAGGGCCTTCTCTGTCCGCTTTGGCTGCGTAATGTCGTTGTTAGTTTCGAGAATGCACCGCGCATTTCCACTCGCTTCCCGATCCAACGCCCACCGACTCATGACGATGACTTTCGCGCCATCCTTCCGCGTGTGAACCAATTCGCCGTTCCAGCGTCCATCGCGGTGCAGTTGTTCGTTGATCTTTTCCAGATGCTGGGGAAATTGGGTCTGCAAGATCTCGTGTGTCACTCGGCCCAACGCTTCCTTACGCGTAAAGCCGTAGAGCTCCGTCGCAGCCTGGTTCCAGTAGGTAACGTGATCGCCGGCGTCGCGAACCAGGATCGCATCGTTGCTCAGGTCCAGTAGGCGAGCTTGTTCCCACAGTGCTCGCTCCGCCTGCTTCCGTCCAGTAATATCGCGGGCTACCTTTGATGCTCCAATCACCCCGCCCGCCGCATCACGGATAGGAGAAATTGTGAGTGAAACATCCACGGGAGCGCCGTCCTTGCGTTTGCGCGCTGTTTCGAAATGATCGACTCGCTCGCCTTCTGCCAGACGCCTGAGAATGTCTTCTTCTTCTGCACGTCGTTCCCACGGGACGATGAGCGTAATATGCTGACCGACGGCTTCCTCTGCCTTATATCCGAACAATCGCTCGGCGCTCTGGTTCCAACTAGTTATGGTCCCATCGAGCTTCTTGCTGACGATGGCATCATCTGAAGAATCGACAATGGCAGCCAAGAGTGAGGTTGCCCGTTCTGCTTGCTTTTGCTCGGTGACGTCACGGAACGTGAGAACGATGAGAGATTCCCCGGCTCCTTCCCCCAAGCGGCGAGCGTCAAGCACAAGCGTTCTTCTACCGACCGAGAATTCGCGGTCGATCTCGACAGCTCGAAATTCAACCGGGCCAGAGAGAGTTGCTTCTACGGATTCCCACACTGCCGAGGTTTCCCATTCGGCATTCCCCAGCTTGCGGATCGAAATACCCTGCGTCTGATCCCGCGAAACCCCGAATATGTTATAGAAGGCGCGGTTCGCCGTCTGTACCTGCAATTTGGCGTCGAGCACAACGACGGGATCAACTACCGTGTTGAGGATCGCCTTCGTGTATTCCCGTTCGTAGATGGCCTGCTCGATACTTGCGCGGAAGGCCGTGACATTCGTGAATGTGAGCACCGCGCCCAGAATCTGGCGATCGCTTCCGGTGTAGGGAGCTATTCGAAGAAGAAAACGTCTATCGCCATCGCGGGTTTCGATCCGGTGTGGTGCTCCGTCAGCGATTACCCGCGTGCAGATTCTATTGAGATCCTTCACGCCGGCAAGAGTGTCGCCAAGAGGACGACCGAGATCCGAGACCTTCAGGCCAAACACCGTCATAGCGGCCCTGTTGATGCGGGCCACTTCGCACGCGCGGCTGATTACAACTATCGGAACATCAACAGCATCAAGCGCACCGATCTCGC
>JBAWAI010000400.1:0-4607 GCA_049589215.1 Terriglobales bacterium
CGCTTATCCCAGTGCTGCTTGCCCTTGGCGAGAGCAAGTTCGACCTTCACCTTGCCGCCCTTGAAATAGATGCGGGTTGGAATGAGCGTCAACCCTTTCTGGTGGCTTTTCCCAAAGAGCTTGCGGATCTCTTCCCGGTGCACGAGCAACTTGCGGGTGCGAACGGCGGCGTGGTTCGAGTAGCTGCCGTGCTCGTAGGGGCTGATATGGCAGTTCAACAGCCAAAGCTCGCCATCTTTGACCAGGCCGTATGCGTCTTTGAGATTCGCCTTGCCCGACCGGATGGACTTGACCTCCGTGCCGGTCAGAACCACGCCCGCCTCAAATTTTTCGAGCAAGAAATAGTTGTGACCGGCGTTCCTGTTGACAGCGGCATCTCTCTCCCCCGCCGCAGTGGGTTGCCGGCGAGGATTCTTCTCCCGGTTGGCTTGCGTCTGGTGGGTGGTCTGCTTAGTCATTAGATATTGGTTAAAGATAAACGAGAAATTGGCGCGAGTGTGGAGATAGGTATCAGTTCTCAGGCCCAAAGTTGAAGGTCGCTTGAGGATTCGGTCTTGAATCTTACTTCTGGGAAGCGGGACTCGGAACCTGAGACCTGAAACCTAGGTTTGACCCGGCAGTACAGGTACTAATGAGTGTAAACATTAGGGCACCAATCACTTCGGGTGCCAATTGAGGCGATGCTATAATCCAATTTTCCAATCCTTTTAGGCGGCAAAGACCCGGACGGATACCGATCCTTCCGGTTCTTTTGTGGTTTTGGGTCGAAAAACTGTCCGGTAAGCGACCGGGCCGAGAAATTCACATGAGGATTGTTTGATGATACGGGTGAAGCGTCCGGCTCTTTTATTGCTGGTGGTCTTGTGTGTGGGCTCCGCGGGCATTGCGGCCGACAAGGCCAAGGAGCTCTACGAAAAGGGCGCAGACGCGCAGGCACGGCAGGATTATGAAAAGGCTTACGAGTACTTCAAGCAAGCCTACGATCTCAAGCCGAAAGACCTGCGCTTCCGCACCGCATTTGAGCGCAATAAATTTCTGGCGGCGGCCTCGCACGTCCACACCGGACAACTTGTGCGCGATAACGGCAAGCTTCCGGAGGCCAAGCTCGAGTTCGAGAAAGCCCTGCTCATCGATCCTTCCTCATTTATCGCCCAGCAAGAGCTGAAGCGCACGATCCAGATGATGCAGGATGCGGACCATCCGCAGCCGCAGGCCCCAGGCGCCGCCCCCAACGGGACGCTCCGCAAGATACTCTCCCAGGCCCGCGGTCCGGTTGAATTGGCAGCTATCTCAAACGCTCCCATCACCTTGAAGCTGACCGAGAAATCAAGCGTGATCTACGAGACGGTGGGCAAGCTGGCTGGCATCAACGTACTCTTCGATCCTGACTACACTCCCAAGCAAGTTCGCATTGAGCTGAATGGCGTCACACTCGAAGAAGCGCTCTCGATCATCTCCTTCGAAACCAAAACCTTCTGGCGGCCGATCACGCCCAACACGATTTTTGTCGCGCAAGACAATCCCGCAAAGCGGAAAGAGCTGGAACAAAACGTCCTCAAGACTTTTTATCTTTCTAATCTTTCGCAGCCCACCGAATTGCAGGATGTAGTGAACGCGATGCGCACGATTCTGGAGGTCAGCCGGATCCAACAGCTGCCCTCGCAGGGAGCGATCGTGTTGCGTGGTACTCCCGACCAGGTGGCTTTGGCGCAGAAGCTCGTCGACGATCTGGATAAGGCCAAGCCGGAAGTGCTCATTGACGTGGCGGTGATGGAAGTAAGCCGCGACAAGATGAAGCAGCTCGGCATCAACCCGCCGACGACCGTTTCGGTGGCCTTGCAGCCCAACGTCGGTACCACCTCTACGACCACGACGACGGGAACGACCGGCACCACCAGCAACGGACAGACCAATCCCAACGCCCTCAGCTTGAATACTCTTGACTACCTTAACGCTACCGATTTCCAGGTAACGATTCCTTCGGCATCGGCGACCGCCCTGCTAAGCGACAGCACCTCTAAGATCGTGCAGAATCCGCAGGTCCGCGCGCTCGATGGCCAGAAGGCGACGCTCAAGATCGGCGAGCGAGTGCCCGTCGCCACCGGATCGTTCCAGCCCGGCATTGGCGGAGTTGGCATCAATCCTCTCGTCAATACGCAATTTCAATATATCGATGTCGGCGTGAACATCGACATCACGCCGCGCGTGCACGCCGGCCGCGAAGTTTCAATGAAGCTGGTGCTCGACGTTTCTGCCGTGACTTCGTATGTGAGCATCGGCGGCATCAGCCAGCCCGTCATCGGCCAGCGCAAAGTCGAGCACGAGATTCGCTTGAAAGATGGCGAAACAAATCTCCTCGGCGGGATCCTCGAAGACCAGCAGACCAAGGCCTTGACCGGCATTCCCGGGCTGTCGTCGATTCCTATCCTCAAATACCTGTTCTCGCAGACCAACACCGAGCATCAGGAAGACGAAATCGTCTTTGTGCTGACGCCGCACATCATTCGTGGCGGCGAAATGCCCGCGGGCAGCGCCGATCTACTCGACGTAGGAACGGCGAACTCGATTGAACTGCGGCGGGCATCCACAACCGCGAGAATCGAGAACGCGGCTCCAGCAACTCCTGCATCTCAGCCACCGGCGGCAACGCCACCGCAGAATCCGCAGGGCGCAATGGTTCCCAACGGGGCGGCGGCTCAGCCGAATCCAGCTTCATTGAATCAAGCGTCGCTCAATCGCGGCATGCCAAATCAGGCTTTGCCCGGTCAATCAGGGACGAACCCGCCGCCCGGGCCGCCGGGATTGCGTCCGGGCGGACCCATGTCCCTTGGCAATCCAAACGCGCCCGCGCTGTTGACGGAAGGGAAGGCGAGCGGATCGTTCCTGTTCGATCCTCCAACTTTAAATCTAGCCAAGGGCTCGACCTTTAGTGTGAACGTGCTGCTCACGGGCGGCCAGAACGTGTACTCTGTGCCGTTGCAGTTGAGCTACGATCCCAACCGGCTACAAGTGATTAATGTCTCGAACGGCGGCTTCCTATCGCAGGACGGTCAGGCGGTCGCGCTCGTACATCGCGACGATCCCACGACAGGAACGCTCCAGATAACCGCGTCGCGGCCGCCCGGAGTCGGCGGCGTGTCTGGCCAGGGTTCGGTGGTGACCGTAACCTTTATGGCCAAGTCTTCGGGCCAATCGGCATTAACCATCACACGCGGCGGCGCGCGCGATCCGGCCATGCAGCCGATCGCCATGAATGGGGCGCAGGCAGCCGTCACGATTCAGTGAGGGCCGCGAGCGTGAATCCGCGGTGTGGTAAGACCGCGATCGGACAAAACGTATCGTCCGTGATGAACCATCTAACTATCAGGCGGCGCGCCACCATGAGGCCAGCAAGCTCAAAATTCGCGCGGCGGCAACACGGCTTCACGCTGATCGAACTCATTGTCGCGACGACCATTCTCATCATTTTGACGGGAATGGCCCTGCCGCTGGCGCAGATCTCCGTCAAGCGGGAGCGCGAGCATGAGCTGCACCAGGCTTTGTGGACGCTGCGCGACGCCATCGACCGTTATAAAGCTCAGGCCGATCTCGGCTCATTTCAAACCAAGGTGGACAGCAATAACTATCCTCCCGATCTTGAGACGCTGGTCAAGGGCGTGGATGTAGGCGGCAAGAAGCTTAAGTTTCTGCGCAAGGTCCCGGTCGATCCGATGACGGGCAAGGACGAATGGGGATTGCGCTCCATGCAGGACGACCCCACCTCGGACTCCTGGGGCGAGCAGAATGTCTTCGACGTCTACACCAAGTCGCAGGCTAAGGGCTTGGACGGTACGAACTATAAGGACTGGTAGAGGCCGAAATCGCGGCTGGAAATGAAATCGAAGTTCAAATCCAAATCACGCGGGTTCACGCTCATCGAGATGATCATCGTCATGGTCGTCATGGGCGTGCTCATGGCGCTTGCCCTGCCCATGTACAACCAGAGCATCACGCGCTCCAAAGAAGCCAAGTTGAAGCACAACAAGGCGATTCTCAATGACGTCGTGCAGCAGTATTCGCTGGACAAACGGAAAGCGCCGCTTCAGCTGCAGGATCTGGTGGACGAAGGCTATCTCAAGTCGATTCCCGATGACATCACGGGCAACAACACCAGCTGGCAGACGGACCAGGAGACTCCGGAGCACGCGTGGAATCCCGACGAACCGGGCATAACATGCGTTTACAGCGGCTCTGATGCGGAATCTCTCCAAGGAACTCCTTATTCATCCTGGAAAGAAGAATGCGGGGATCAGAAATGAGAGTCCCCCGCCTGCGCGGCAGCCGCGGTTTTACGCTCATCGAGATGATGGTGGCCATCAGCATCATGGTGATTGTGCTCGGTCTGGCCATACCGATTTATAGTGCGAGCATTCGGCGAGCGAAGGAAGATAATTTCAAGCACGGTCTCGAGACGCTCAACCAGGAAATCTTCCAATACACGCTCGACAAGCAAAAGGCGCCGAAGTCGCTCGACGATCTGAAAACCGCAGGCTACATCAGCAAGGTGCCGGACGACATCACCGGAACTCCTGACTGGCAGGTCGAAGAAGACGACACCACGATTCTCT
>JBAWAI010000401.1:0-5593 GCA_049589215.1 Terriglobales bacterium
CTTTATGCGAAGGCGCTGGTGATCGATTCTCTGTGCGCGCCGTTTAACGATATGGATGGCGCGCCCTCGGCGGAGAATCTGGCGGCGGTGCGGGCATCGGGGATCACGGCGATTAATTTTACGATCTCCGCGCACAGCTTTGAAGACACGATCGGCAGCCTTGCGACCGTGCAGGAACTGGTGGACCGGCATCCCGAGGCGTTCACGATCGTGCGGCGTCATTCGGATCTTGCGCTCGCCAAGCGCGAGAACAAAATTGGGATCATGCCGGGATTTCAGTACACGCAGTTTCTCGAGGAGAACGTCGAGCGCATAGGCGTCTTCCGGCAACTGGGCGTGCGCATCATGCAGCTCACCTACAACAATCGCAGCATTTTTGGCGATGGCTGTCTGGAGCCGGGAAACGCGGGCCTGAGCAAAGCGGGCGTGGCCGCCGTAAAAAAGATGAACGAGCTGGGCGTGGCCATGGATTTAAGCCACAGCGGGTACCGGACGACTTCAGATGGAATCGCGCAATCGATTAAGCCGGTGCTGATTTCGCATGCGGGGTGCGCGGCGGTTTATGCGCATCCACGAAACAAGCCAGACGACATTTTGAAGGCGCTGGCGGATCGCGGCGGATTCTTCGGCGTTTACCTGATGCCGTATCTGGTGGCGTCTCCAACGGTGCCGACGCGCGAGCATGTGCTCGATCATCTGGTGCATGCGATCAACGTGTGTGGCGCGGATCATGTGGGCATCGGGTCGGATGGAGCGATTCAGAAGACGGTGCTGACTCCGGAACAGAAAGCGGAGTTCGATAAAGATATCGCCCGGCGCAAGCAGCTCGGCATCGGGGCGCCGGGAGAGGATCGGTATCCTTATGTGCCGGATCTGAACGGTCCGGACCACATGGAGGTGATTGCCACCGAACTTGCGAAACGCGGGCAGCCGGCGACGGTAATCGAGAAAGTTCTGGGCGCGAACTTTGCGCGCGTGATTGGAGAGATTTGGGAGACAGAGTAAAGATGGGTGTTGCGGTGGAATCCCGGAAAGTGAAATCGAAGAAAGCGCCTGCGAATCCGAGCCCGGAGGCGCAGCTGCGGCTGGCTTACTTTGAAGAGCGACTGGACGCGATGGTGGCGACCATCCGCGAGCTGGTGGAGACGGAATCGCCCAGCGATGACAAGGCAGCGGTCGATGGGCTGGCAGATGTGGTCGCCGGAAAATTCGCGGCGCTCGGGGGCGCGGTCCGCATGCATCGGGCAGTCGAGTTTGGCAATCATCTGCAGGTAGATTTTGCGGGCGCGGCCGGCGGGAAACCTGTTTTGTTGCTCGGACACTATGACACGGTTTATCCGATGGGGACGCTCGGCTCGATGCCGTGTCGAGTGAAGGACGACAAGTTGTGCGGGCCGGGCGTGCTGGATATGAAGTCGGGCATCGCGCTTATGATGAGCGCGATTGGGGCGCTGCGCGATTGGCGCGCTTTGGGAGGTAGCAACGGCTTGCCGCGCCCAGTGACCGTCCTGCTGGTTTCGGATGAAGAGGTGGGGAGCGATTCGTCGCGAGCGATTACGGAATCGCTGGCGAAGAAGGCAGCGGCCGTGCTGGTGCTGGAGCCGTCTTATGGATTTAGAGGCGCGGTGAAGACGGCGCGCAAGGGCGTCGGCGATTATGCGATCAAGGTGACTGGCAAGTCATCGCACGCCGGGCTGGATTTTGAGAAGGGCGTGAATGCGATTCTGGAGTTGGCGCGGCAAATTGAGAAAGTCTCCGGCTTCACGGACTTGAAAAAGGGGTTGACGGTGAATGTTGGGATTGTGAGCGGCGGCTCGCGCACGAATGTTGTGCCAGCGGAGGCCGTTGCGCAGGTCGATGTGCGGATTGCGCGGATGAAGGACGCAGCGGGGATCGACAAGAGGATGCGCGGGCTGCGCGCGTTTAACCGGAAATGCAAGATTGAGGTTTCAGGCGGGATCAACCGGCCTCCCATGGAACGGACGGCGGGCGTGGCGGCGCTTTATGCCGCGGCAGTTAAAATTGCGGCGGATCTTGGATGGAAACTGGGCGAGGCGGCGGTGGGAGGCGGGTCGGATGGGAACTTCACGGCGGGGATGGGGATTCCAACGCTCGATGGGCTGGGCGGGGTCGGAGACGGGGCGCATGCCGTGCATGAGCATATTTTGATTTCTGAGCTGCCGCGGCGGGCGGCGCTGCTGGCGGGCCTGATTGAGAGCTTGTAGCGGCGCGGTGGCAGGCCTGTAGCCGTATTACTTTGACTGCGCTTCTACACTCACCTAGAATTCAATTTGGGGATGTCGGCTTGGCGGGCGCGCTGCGAGGTTGCAGGTTGTGCGCGGCTAAGTCAAAGAATCCCCGCGGTTTGAACGGCAGTTGATTTGTCTTTGTCCGTTCAGGCTGCCTTGGAGGAATTTATGGAGGGTTTGTTCCAGCCGTTGCACATTCTGTTGATCGTGGGCATTGCGCTCTTGCTGTTTGGTCCGGGCAAATTTGCCGATCTGGGGAAGGGTCTGGGTGAAGGGATCCGGAACTTCAAGTCGGCGGTAAAAGAAGAGCCCAAGAAGGACGAAGAGAAGAAGCCGTAGTTTTCTCTAGTTGGAGTTTTGCCTGAGCGGCTCTGGCCCGCGCGAGAGCCTTGCCTTTATCGCAGCGCTAAAGCGTTGCCCTCGAAACTCTTCCTCCACCAACTTGAGCCGTTGATCTCTACTTTTTAAATCAAGTGCGCGTTGCGCAACATCCGAAAAACGCGCGCGACGGGCAATCCCACTACATTGCTGTACTCGCCTTCGATGCGCGGAATCCAGCGTGAAGCGATGCCCTGGATTGCATAGGCCCCCGCCTTATCCATGGGCTCGCCGTTCGCTATATAGGCGGCTATTTCTTCTTCGGCAATTTCGGTCATGGTGACGGCGGTTGTTTCGCTGGCCACTTCGACGCGACCGCTGATCGCCAGGCACACGCCGGTGATTACGTGATGCGTGCGTCCGGAGAGAAGGCGCAGCATGCGGGCGGCGTCGTCGGAGTTGGCGGGCTTGCCGAGAATTTGCTGGTCGATGACTACGACTGTGTCGGCGCCGAGGACGGCGTCATGCGGGCGCTGTTGCGCTACGGCTTGCGCCTTTTCGCGAGCCAGACGCTCGGCGTAGGCTTTCGCAGCCTCGTTCGGCAGCGGGACTTCGTTAATGTTTGCGGGCTGGACCTCGAAGCCGATGTTCGCGTTGCGGAGGAGTTCCTGGCGACGCGGCGAGGCGGAGGCTAGGACAAGCATGGGGATGATTTTATTCCTCAAGACTGGTGAACATTTACAAGGCGCCTGCGCTGGCGGGCCGGCTACTCCAGAGACTCGGGTTCGATAGAAATGTTTTTCTCGCCCTTGGCGCGGCTCTCCCAATATTTTTTTACCCAGGCTTCGTAGCTTTTCCCGGCGGCGGTGTCGCGACCGGTGAAGGCTATGCCTGCGATCTCGGAATAGGCGACGGCTGGGCGATCTTTGCTGGTGGCGAGGATCACGCGGACGACGGAGTCATTGAGGGTTTTGCCGATGCGGCGGTCGAAGAGATAGCCGGTGAGTTGCGAGTTGTCTTTGCGGGTGATGGTGACGTCGCCGCGATAGTCGAAGGCTTTCTCAATCACTGCGCGTATGTCGGCTTCGGTGGCGAGGTCGGGAATCCAGCCTTGAAGATTTTCGCGCTCGAAGCCAGGGACCACTTCGAGTTCGTCTGAAGAGGACGAATGATCGGGCACGACGGGCGGACCGGTGTGATGCGGCGGGGGCTCATGACCGTGTTCGCGACCGCTCATGCGTGGGTTTCTTCGACGGCGGACGCGTCGGCGTGCCCTGCGGCCATCTGATCGCCATCAATCTGGGCGTCATTAATTTGGATCAGCGGATTGTAGGAATGCACGGGCCGCACGTCGCGATCGAGATCTTTGAGGGCTTCCTGATCCGGGTAGAGCGAGAGGGTCGCCTTGATAGTGTCGGCGAATCCGCGCAGCGATCCGAAGGTGTCATCGACCGACGACGGCTCGTAGCCGCAGTGCACCATGCAGTTCGCGCATTGCGGATTGCCGGACTCGGTGCCATAGCTCTCCCACTCGGTCGTTTCCATCAACTCTTTGTAGGACTCGGCGTAGCCGTCTTGCAGCAAGTAGCAGGGTTTCTGCCATCCGAAGATGTTGTAGGTCGGCATACCCCAGGGTGTGCATTTGTAGTTGCGCTTGCCCATCAGATATTCGAGAAAAAGTGGTGACTGGTTGAAGCGCCAGCCGCGCTTGCGATTGGAGAGCATGGCGCGGAAGAGACGACGCGTGCGGGCGCGGCCCATGAAGTGTTTCTGGTCGGGCGCCTTGTCGTAGGAGTAGCCGGGCGAAACCATCATGCTCTCGACACCCACTTCCATCATCTCGTCAAAGAACGTGCGCACGCTGTTGGGGTCGGCGCCGTCGAAAAGCGTGGTGTTGGTGGTCACGCGGAAGCCTGCGTCGATCGCGGCGCGGATGCCATCGAGCGCGATGTCGAAGCCACCTTCGCGACAGACGGAGAAATCGTGATGCTCTTTTTGTCCATCGACGTGGACGGAAAAGCTGAGGTAGCGGCTGGGCTTGAAGAGGTGCAACTTTTCTTTCAGGAGGAGCGCGTTGGTGCAGAGATAAATGTATTTTTTGCGCACGACCAGGCCTTCGACAATTTCGGCGATCTGCGGGTGCATGAGCGGCTCGCCGCCGGGGATGGAGACCATCGGGGCGCCGCACTCGTCGACGGCTTTGAAGCAGTCTTCCGGGGAAAGATCGGTTTTAAGGATATGCGCGGGATACTGGATTTTGCCGCATCCGGCGCAGGCAAGATTGCAGCGAAAGAGCGGCTCGAGCATGAGGACGAGCGGGTAGCGCTTGCGTCCAGCGAGTTTCTGACGCAGCACATAGGTCGCCACCGTCCACATCTGAGCTACGGGAACTGCCATCAATCCTCCGGGTAGTGGTGGTTCTATGATACCGGAATTCGGGCCTGGAAAGACTGAAAGTAGAGGGACACTTCTTTAACGGCAGCGAGTTGGTAATGTCTGTACGTGGCTCGCCTTTCAGACGTTAACAATATGTTTGAGGTTGCAAATTGCAACCTCAAAGTACGGCAGTATTGACCGGGACATAGCTGGGAGCTGCGCCAGTGCGGAATCCGCACATTTCTCTTGGTCAGGCATCACAGACGCGGGGCCTGAAAAGTTTGAGAATGAGATTAGACTGACGAAATGGAGAGCAAACCATGAAAAAGAATGTCACGGTGCTGACCCGGAGGGTGGAATCGAAGATCAGAGTGATGAGGGGCTGCAAGGTAATTCTTGACACGGATCTGGCCGAACTTTACGGAGTGGAGGTGAAGCGTTTGAACCAACAAGTGAAACGCAACGAGCACCGCTTCCCCGGCGATTTTGTCTTCCGCGTTAAGGAGAGAGATTTGAGGTTGCAAAATGCAACCTCAAAGAGAGGCAATGGACCAGGAACAAAAAGAGGTTCGATAACACGAGGCGGGAGGCGCTACCTGCCTTTCGCGTTCACCGAGCATGGCGCCATTATGGCGGCGACTGTACTGAAT